>NZ_JBNPEF010000025.1:0-94209 GCF_051117495.1 Marivirga sp.
TCAGCCTATTAGAAACTGGGGAGTAATACTTAACAGTTTTCTTATTATATTTGAAGATAGGGTCAGATTGAATGAATCTTAACCCTATCTACAAAATTTTTAGTTACACACTTTTTGGGATAGTGTCTTTTTAGCTAAAGACTGGTCATCCTTCAACTGAAATTTTCATCAGCTAGAGGTAATACACCCTGAACCCAAAAAGATAGAATCAAAAAAGGCAATGCGAATCAACACATTGCCTTTTACGACTTAAAAACCTATCACTATAAAAACTATTATTAGTATAAATAAATTGCTAATGCTTTATCCTTTTCATCAAACACAAAATTCTGATAAATATTTTTAACATGGTGGTTATAATCTAAAAGCGTCTTAGAATCGTCCTTGTCCGCCATTATTATTAAGCTTTCAGCACTAGGTTCTTGAAGATGCAAATTACTATCTATCAATTCGAATACTTCTCTTATGTTTTGTGTCTCCCATTCGCCCCCCATATAAAAATAGTATCCAGTTTTACCATCCGCAACGTAAACCAATTGATTAAATACGGCATCCGTTATGGAATTCAATTCTTCAGTGGTTATTTTAGGAATGATTATATCATAATCATAATCTGCCAATTGTACAGTCATGGCATTATTGATTTTATCTACATTATTAGCTAATAATGTACTTTGCGCATTTGCTTTCAAGGTTAAACCAAATAGGGTGATCAAAACGATGATTCCAATCAGAACATATTGTTTAACCGGCTTTAGAATATTTGGATACGTTTTCATAACAATTGAATTTTGATTTTTATTTATATTCAAATGTCACAAGATTCCATCTTCCAAACATTAGTGCTATTCGGAAATTTAGATTAGGTGATTTACTTAGTCGAGATAATATACAAACATATTTATATCACAATATTGCCTAAATAAGTATTTATAAAGTTTTAAATCTTAAGAAAAGCTAAATTGATTTTAAAAATCAACTTTCCATTATCCGTAACTTAGCAAAAGTCAGTAAGAGTGTTTTTTCACCAAAATTCTCAAATTCAATAGTGGCTTTTCTATTGGCCCCTTGCACATCCATTTTCTTAACTTCTCCAAATCCAAATTTAGGATGTTCTACCTTCATGCCAGTATCCAATGTACGAGTATCACTAGGAGCGAAATCGGGCGATGGAGTATGTAGTTTCTTGCCCGGTGGTACTGCTTTCCTTTCTGTTTTTCGCTGTGCCACTAAGTTTTTGGCATAAACACTATTGCTACTGCCATTATTCAAATTACCCATTGGTTCGGAGCGGTTGAATTTTCTATCTACCTTTACAAATTCAGGATCAATTTCCTCTATAAAACGGCTAGGCTCGCAATTCTTCAATCTACCAAAACGATAACGGGTAAGGGCATAGCTCAATGTAACTTTTTCCATTGCCCTAGTGAGTGCAACATAAAACAACCTGCGCTCCTCTTCCAAATCTGCACGGCTGTTTAACATCATCTGTGAAGGAAATAAATCCTCTTCCATTCCCACAATGAAAACATGCTTGAACTCCAGTCCTTTGGCGGAGTGAATGGTCATTAAATTGACATGATCGTTATTATCTTTATCCTCATTGTCCGCATCGGTCAATAAAGCCACATCCGCAATGAAAGCCTCCAGAGATTTATCCTCTTGTTGTTCATCATCCACAAATTCTTTAATGGCATTAAGCAATTCCTGAACGTTCTCGTATCGGTTTAAGCCTTCTATGGTTTTATCGTCATATAATTCCTTCAATAAACCACTTTGCTTGGCAATAAAAGCAGCCGTATCATAAGCATCTGCTCTCTCTAATCTTATTTTGAAAGATTTAATGAGGGTCACAAAATTATCCACCGCATTAGCGGCTCGGCTAGGTAATACTCTTTGACTTTTCTGTAATACTTCCCAGATTCCCAGTTCATTCTCATAAGCGGCCACCACAATTTTATCAACCGATGAAGCGCCTATCCCCCTTTTAGGTAAATTGATAATACGTCTAAAGGATTGTTCGTCATTATGGTTGATGGTAAAACGTAGATAAGCCAACAAATCCTTGATTTCTTTTCGTTGGTAGAAAGATAAACCACCGTAAATCCTGTAAGGAATATTACTTTTTCTAAGTGCTTCCTCCATAGCACGGGATTGGCTGTTGGTTCTGTAAAGAATAGCAAAATCCTTATTTTCAAGTTTTTTATTATTCTTATCCTCAAAAATAGAAGATGCCACTAATCTACCCTCTTCATTATCGGAAGTGGACTTTATAAGGTGAACCAACTCACCATCATCATTCTGCGTCCAAATATTTTTCTTCAACTGAGCAGCATTCTTTAGAATTACAGAATTAGCAGCATTTACAATATTCTGCGTACTACGGTAATTCTGCTCCAATTTAATTACCCTTAAGTCAGGATAATCTTTTTCGAAGTTTAAAATATTCTGAATATTGGCACCACGAAAAGCATAAATACTTTGTGCATCATCCCCTACCACACAAATGTTTTGATGAACAGACGAAAGTCTTTTGGTAATCAGGTATTGCGAAATATTGGTGTCTTGAAACTCATCTATCATAACGTATTTGAAACGCTGTTGATATTTATTCAACACGTCCAAATGATCACGGAAGAGCACATTGGTATTAAACAATAAATCATCAAAATCCATGGCTCCCGAGCGGAAACAGCGTTGCACATATTCTTTATAGATTGCCCCCATTTTAGGTTTCTGTGCTTGCTCATCTTCTGAAACATAAATGGAATTGTTCATGTAATTCTGCCAGGAAACCAAATTGTTCTTAGCTCCTGAAATTCTATTATAGATGATGTTTTGTTTATAAACTTTATCATCCAAGCCCATCTCCCGGACAATGGCGCGAATTAATGATTTCGAATCTTCCGTATCATAAATGGTGAAATTGCTCGGGTAACCTAATTTATCAGCCTCAGCCCTTAGTATTCGGGCAAAAACGGAGTGAAATGTTCCCATCCAAAGATTTCGGGCATCGGTACCCACTACCCTTTCAATCCTATCGCGCATTTCACGTGCGGCTTTATTGGTAAATGTTAAGGCCAAAATACTAAAGGGATCCACATTTTTAGTAGTAATCAAGTGCGCAATTCTGTAGGTCAGTACTCTGGTTTTTCCGGAACCGGCACCCGCTATAATCATAGTGGGGCCTTCTAAATTCTCAACACCTTCTCTCTGCGGTGGATTCAAATGACTTAAATAATCCATAAGACAAATTTATAATCTAAATGCCAAGGAGCATCGAAAAGGGTGAGGAAATATTGAAAATATTTTTTTAAAAAGTGAGCAACTTTCAAAGAAGTAGAAACATATTAAACTTATCGTCTTTTTGTACCTGTAAGGAAGCATCAATTCCAAATTAGATTATTAAAGTCTATTCAGCGAATTGATAAAATAGTATCTACTACAAACTCTCTAACATCTCTTCTACAGCCCCATAAACTTTATCAATCTCCTCTTTTTTGATGATGTATGGAGGCAAAATATAGATCACATTTCCTAAAGGGCGAAGTAAAATATTACGCTCAAGAAAGAAAGGATAGAGTTTATGACGAACTTCATTGACATAGGAAGTATCCGAATCCGTTTTTAATTCCAATGCAAATATAGTTCCTAGCACTCGGCTATTTAGCACTTTAGGATGCTTCGAGATATGTGCATTAAAGTCTTTTTGCCATTCGCTTATTTTAGATATTTGAGCTTGGGTGCTTTCTTCCACCAATAATTCAAAACTTGCAATGGAGGCTGCGCAAGCAATGGGATTTGCTGTAAAGCTATGGCCATGAAAAAAGGTTTTCATAATATCAGAACTTTTATATGGATCCATAATTTTGGCTGTGCATGAAGTCACGCCAAGAGCCATGGTACCACCCGTTAAACCTTTTGAAAGACAGAAAATATCTGGCTTGTTTTCCAAATAATCAGAAGCAAAATATTTTCCAGTCCTGCCAAAACCTGTAAATACCTCATCCGCTATGCAGATCACATCATGATCTTGCGCTATATTGATTAGCTTATCCAAGAGCTCGGCAGCATACATTTTCATTCCTGCAGAACCCAACACTAAAGGCTCAAAAATAAATGCGGCCACTTGTCCAGAATCCACTAATTGATAAAACTGCTGAATCAGTTCATCATCCTTACCTTGAGTTGGCATTGGCAGGAATTCCACTTCAAAAAGAAAAGGAGAAAATGGTGCCGAAAATGGGCCCCTATCCCCTACCGACATAGCGCCAAAAGTATCGCCATGATAGGCACCTTCAAAAGCGATAACTTTTTTTCTTTCCTCATGTCCTTTATTGTACCAATATTGAAACGCCATTTTTAAAGCCACTTCATTTGCGGTACTTCCATTGTCGGAATAAAATATTTTAGATTGGTTTTTAGGTAATATGGAAAGTAAGTTTTCAGCTAATTCAATCGCGGGTTCATGAGTAAAACCTGCGAAAATGACATGTTCCAAGTTTTGAGCTTGCTTAGCCACTGCCTCTGCTATTCTAGGATGACTATGTCCATGTAAATTGACCCACCAACTTGAAATGGCATCCATGATTTTCCTGCCGTCAGAAGTATGTAGATACATGCCTTCTGCTTTCTCCACCATAATATGATCAAATCCATTGACCAATTGCGTAAAAGGATGCCAAATACTCTCACTATCTCTTTCTAACCAATTCATAAATTCTTTTTTAAAGCTGCAGCATACCTTCTGACCACTTCATGATTAATTACTTTTTCTTCTTTAATCCTTAACAAACAAGAATAGCCACTGTGCCGAAGTATAATATCTTCACTTGCTGGATTTGAGGGACCATTGAAAACAATCCCCCTCACATCAACTCCCCTACGCTTTAACTCATTAATAGTTAATAATGTATGATTTATACTACCTAAATAAAGATTCGCTACTAATATTACGGAGGTTTTCCATGATTGAGGAAAGTCAATAACAAATTCTTTTTCATTTATGGGAACCAAAACTCCCCCAGCCCCTTCAATAACCAAATGTTCATTATCAGTTTTTGGAATGTCAAAATCCTCAACTTCTAATCTAACCTTATCGACCTCAGCGGCATAATGTGGAGATGCTGGTGTATTCAGTACGTATTTCTCAGGTATTAAATCTGATTTTAGATTACTTAATAAACCTCCCACATAATCAGTATCCCTTGGATAGCCTGCTTGAATAGGTTTCCAATAATCGGCTTCCAATGCCTCACAAATGATGGCACTGAAAAGTGATTTACCGCTATCCGTGCCTATGGCTGTTATAAAGTAATTCATTTCTAGCTTCTTATAATTAATAATCAAATGATTGATAATGTGTTATGAGTATTTAAATGAAATTAAACTTCCTCATGTAATTGCCTATTAGACTTATTTAAAATACTTATTGATGTGGTGACACAAATTTGTAATTTCTTCCTCAGAATTGAAAGCATGTAAGCATATCCTGACCCTTTCTTTTCCTTTAGGTACAGTTGGACTTAAAATCGGTCTAATGTCAAAACCGAATTTATTTAAATACTTAGAAAACGTTATAGTGTTTTCAGAATTATTCAAAATAATTCCTTGAATGGGATGAAAACTATTTAATTTGGGAATTGAAGGATTGAGATTATTTCTGAAAAGCTCAATATTACTTCTAAGTTTTTTCCATAGCTCAGGATGTTGCTTTCGATACTCCAGTGCATTATGGATTGACAAAATACTATGATGAGGTAATGCAGTAGTATAAATAAATTGTCTGCTATAATTAATCAAATATTCTTTCAAAATTTCACCCCCGCAAACTGCTGCACCATGAGCTCCCGTTGCCTTTCCAAATGTGTAAATCCGAGCTAATATTTTATCTTCAATTCCTAAATCACAGCATAAGCCAAAACCGCTTTCGCCATATAGACCTGTTGAATGAGCCTCATCCACAATAACGGCCGCTTCATATCTTTGGGTCAATTCCACTATATGTTCCAAGGGTGCTTGGTCTCCATCCATTGAATAGACTGATTCCACTACTATAAATATATTACCTTTCGCTTTTTGAAGTTTTAACTCCAAATCATTTAAATCATTATGCTTAAAATTATAATATTTAGCCCTGCTCAACCTTACTCCTTCCTTAATGCAAATATGAGAAAGCTCGTCCATCAAAACAGTATCACCTTTTTGAGGTACAGATGATAAAACGCCCAAATTGGCCATATATCCTGAATTGAAAATTAAAGAGGCTGGAGCACTAAAAAAATCAGACAAATAATGCTCTAATGCTTCATGATAGTATTTATTTCCGCTTAATAATCGTGAGCCTGCCGCACCATTATCCACAAATTTTGAAGGTACGTCATTGATCTCCCTAATTCTAGCTAAACCTAAATAATCATTGGAGCTGAAATCAATGAATTTTTCATCAATTTTTCTTAAATAACGATATCCACCTAATTCTTTTCTTTTGGATAAAATATCATGCAAATGGGATTCTACTTTCGTCTTAATATTCATGGATTTAATCGTTGAAAGTATAACATTTGTCATAAAAAACGTTATACTCATTCAAACACTAAAATTAATCAAGATGAAAAGGATTTTAACATTAACAGCATTATTATTTTTTATTGGGATGAGTGCCAAGGCACAAATTTTTACCGTTGGTCCTAAATTGGGTATCAGTAATACTACATTAAGTTTAAAGGATAACGTTGATGCTTACCAAGCAGGGGATTCTAAATACAGTTATCATGGCGGAGTGTTTGCCAGAATAAAGATAACTGGATTCTACATTCAACCAGAAGCATATTTTAATTCCGTTAATGGTGAATATACAGATGCCACCGATCCTAATGATGTGAAAACCCTAGAATTTAATCAAAACAAAATCGATATGCCAATCCTATTTGGTTGGAAAATGGGGCCTTTCCGAGTAAATGCTGGGCCTGTCGCTAGCTTTAATCTCGGTGATGAAGTTGATTTTGATGATTCAGTTTCAGAATATAAAAGTGCAGTATTTGCATATCAAGCTGGGATTGGATTAGATATCTCAAAACTGATTGTTGATTTGAGGTATGAAGGCAACCTTAGTAATCAAGCCATTTTAGGTAATGACGAAGGAAAGGTAAGAGTTAATCAAATCATGCTTAGCGTAGGATTAAAATTACTTTAACTGAAAAATTAATGGCAAGAAAGCCCCTGCTTTCTTGCTTTTTTATATACCATCCTGGGTTAGTGGAATATCGGAATAACGTAATGCTAACTCATCAGTCAGTACAACATGACCTGTTTCACCCTTTCCATTCAATAAATGTAAGCTACTTTCACTTATTTGGTAGGTATATTTAATATTTAAAGCTTCCTTAAAACTAAATGTATTTTTCTTCAAGCTATTAAAATCACTATCAAAAAGAGATGAATAGAGGTTCTTTCCATCCTCAGATGAAGAAACCAAAATAATTCCAGCATCTGTTTGAAAGACCCCTTCAAATTTTCCATCTATATCAATTTCCTTACTTGTATATTCAGAACTATCAGGATGGAATTTCACAATTGTCATAAAACTAGGCCACAAAGCATCCCCTAAGCCATCACCCTGATAAAAAGCCAATTGGAGATTACTATTTCGTAGTGAAATTAACTCAACAGGTTTTTCTTGTGTATCAACCATAATATCATTCTTAATCTCACCTTTTTCATCGGACACTATAATGTGATTTACAAAATCCAACGAATCTATATGACTCTCAAAAAGTAAATAGTTTAAATCACCGCCTCCGACTACATTTATGTTCGTAACTTTTTGCCATGCTTTATTTGATTCATATTTTGACGGAACAGCATTATACCATTGAATGTTGGTGCCATTCTTAGCACCATAAAATGCCTGTGGCACACTATCCTGATTGAAATAATAACCCCCTATATATTCTAAATCATTTACATTAGTTCTAGAAAAATTAATATATGCCATATTTTTCACCAAGGAATCATACTCGTTTAATGGGTTTTGCCATTCGTAATTTATGCCTCTATATTTCGGTATCTCTTGATTAAAAGGATTTTCATATTGATCGATAATCTGTGTTTTCAGTCTATTGGCCGTTTCACCTCTTATTTTAAGCAATTCAGTAGCTTCAGAATTAAAATAAGTTTTAAAATCTTCAATGCCGTTGTAATGGTTTTCGTAAAAATCTTTATTCTTATTTAAATTACTTGCGAGGACCTCACTACTATACTTCTCAAGATCACTTTCTAGGGTTATGGTTTGCTGAAAAACTCTATTAATAGCATATAATTTCACTTGATAGGAGATTTCTTCAGCTGTATCATAGACTAATAAATTTTTCTGCTCATTAAGTAAATCAAGTTTATCGTCCTTATACTGAAACACATTGGCCACAGGAGAATTTAAATCATATTTTCTAATTTTGTAAATAGATTTTCTTTCAATTGGGTCAACGTCTATAGAATCGTTAGGTGCCCAATCATTCATTCTAGCAAAACTATTTTCAAGTTTACTTTCTATTTTTTCAATGTCATTTCTTAATTGACTTATTTCAGTGTCAATGACTTTTTTAACTTGATTGACCCAAGTAGCATAATCCCATAACTGAATGTTATCAACCAAAAAATCGGTTTGGATTACCAATCCATCCAATCTATAAGTTTGAATTTTATTAAAAGACAATTTTTGATTTAGATCAAATGGAGGATATGCATTGGCCGCCTCTTTATACTTTTTAAAATAATAGAGGGTTGAGTCATAACTATTCTTCACCAACTCGAATCTAGCCTCCAATTCTTTATCATAAAGAAGGTAAATATCCTTTAAAGAATTATAATCTCCGTTAATTCTTACAAAATTTTTGGAAGCCAAATCATATTGTTCCACCATCTTCATGAAATTCTCGTAGATAGGTGGCATATAGGTCAAGAAGGAATCCGCTTCCTTTAGCCCTTTTTGATGCACAAGTTGAATGGTCTCAAACTCAACAACTGGCTTTCCATTTCTTTTAAATTCATTGGTGAAATTCGGATAATGCCAGGCATTTCTTCTGACCTCCCTGTCATCAATTAAATCCCTCGATCGCCCGAATAATAATTTTGCTCTTTCTGCATTTGAAATGGCCGCCTCATAGTCTGAAATAGGGTGAGCACTTTTGTATCTTTCTTCAAAAATTAGGGACAGTTGGATATTAGTTGCCGGATGATCATTATTGCTTTTAAAAAAATCGTACAAAAGAGGAAAAACCAATTCACTACTATCGCCTAAAAAGTAAGGATTTATGTCGTCATCATAATCCAATTCTACTTGGGCATAATTCACATTAGGCAATAAGATTAAAAACGATACGATATATATTAACTTTTTCATTTTTCTTAATCGTTTTGAGCCAATTTAATATCCAAAATTTTCAGTTCCACTCTGCGGTTTTTAGCCCTATTTTCATCGGAATCATTTGGAACAACTGGATTTGATTCGCCATAACCCTCAGAAATTAATCTATCTTCTTTAATATTATTACTCGTAATATAGTCGATTACACTGTTTGCTCTTTCTTTGGATAATCGCACATTATAAGAAGCAGCTCCAATATCATCAGTATGAGCCGCAATCTCGATTTTCATGCTAGGATAAGACTGCATTAACTTTATTACCCTATCCAATTCTTCAAAACTGCTTTCAAAAAGATCGGAAGAATTGGACTCAAAATAGATGTCCTTTAAGGTAAGATTGGCATCTTTAGCCAGCGGCTGTAATTTTAACTCAACACCTTTGCTGTCTTCCTGAACTTCACCAGTCTCCTCATCAATTGTTTGTAACTTTCCCTCCTTGGTAATCCCAATCTCCGTAGAATTAAAAGCATATCCTCTATCACTGGAAGCTTCCACCATATATCGGTCACCCACTCTCAAATTAATGGTTTGGTTACCTGATATCACAATCTCCTCATTTCTGGTTTTATTTCTGATAATCAGTTGAGATGAGGAAACTGATCCTCCACTTAATAAATCATTAACATTAATGGGCACTCCTACTTTTTCAGGAACCAATTCAATATCTTGTTCATATTCTCTGTACAAAATCAAGCCTTTTAAATCAATTGAAAAGTTTTTGGATTTGAAATTCTCACTTTCAACTGTAATATTGTAAGCACTACCGATCGGTAAATCAACTTGTGTTTTCCAGTTTTCACCATCCGATTCCACTACATCTACTGTTCTGCCTATATCATTTTTTACGGTGATGGTGGCTTTTAAAGGATCATATAATTCAATGTCATAGATATTTACATTCAAATGAGCAGTAGTGAACAAATCTATATTTTTTTCATATTCTTGGTAACTTTCAATATCCCGCAGATCATAATAATAAAGGGCACTGCTAAAATCATCTTTTCTCACTTCCAAATTATAGGCCCTTCCTGCGGAAAGTACTATGGAATAATAACCATCAGATGGATTATTATCAAAGCTTGTAATCAGTTCAGAAGTGTTGGCATCAGTAATTCTTAGGGAAGCCGAAAGTGGATTTTGACTATCTGCATCTCTTATTAACCCCTGAATAGTTACATTTTGAAATTGACGATATTCTTCTGGAATTTTTACACTGTAAATATCATCCTTTTTAGAAAAGTACATGATTTCTCCGGAAGCAGAAATACAAGAAAACAGGTCATTATCAGTAGTGTTCACGTATTCAAGCGGAACAGGGCTTTTCCAGTCACCATCGGCATTTAATTGGGTTTGATACAAATCAAAACCTCCCATGCCGCTTTCCCTTAAGGATGCGAAAATCAATGTCCTGTTATCTGCCATAATTTTAGGAGCCTTCTCACAACCTAAATTAACGGGGTATGGCAATACTTTGGGTTCTGTCCAGCCAGAATCTGTTTTATGCGTAACATATAATTCATAACAAAATTCAGTTACACCCTCTGGAGTATTTTTACTATTTCGGGCAAAATAAAGTGTTTTCCCGTCAGTAGTTATGGTGGGGAAACCATCAAAACTTCTGGTATTTATTTCAGACCCTAAATTCTGCGGTTTAGACCAACTATCACCAATTCTTTCTGAATAATAAATATCCTCTGAGCCTTGTCCACCGTCAAATGAAGCATGAAAATATATTCTATTTCCATCATAGCTAAAATTGGGGCCACTAATCACATCAATAGAATCTCCGAAATTATTAATACTGTCCAAAGAAATTTCATCAGTCCATACGCCATTTTCCTCACGGGTCAAATATAATTTCCAAGACCCATCTTTATTGGATTCGTAAATTAAAGTTCTGCCGTTTGCGCTAATACTGGGTGCATATTCGGTAAAATTCTCGGTACTGATTTCGCTTACAATTTGCTTAGGATAAATTGAATCAAGCACCTGTTCAATGGAATCCTTTTGAGATTGTGAAAGCCCCAAAAAGCAAACTAAAGAAAAAATGATGGACAAATATATTTTCTTACAATACTTCATAATCTATTCTCCGATAATTGTAAAGGCCGCCCAATAGTAGGGTTGTGGAAACTCCTCTTTTATTTTCATTTGCGCCTTTCGAAATGATGTGAATTTATCATCTCCTTCAGTCCAATGTTTATAAAATTCGGTCATCAAAAGCTGGGTCGTGTAGTCATTTACTGTCCACAAACTCATGATTAAATTTTCAGCTCCTGCCACTAAAAATGCTCTTTGCAGTCCATATACGCCCTCTCCATTCTTAACATCTCCTAATCCGGTTTCACAAGCCGAAAGTACCACTAATTCGGTTCCTTCAAGATTCAAGTTCATGGTCTCATAAGCCGTCAGTAAGCCGTCTTCAAAACTGTTTTCGTAAGGCAAACCACCAGCCAAGCCTATGGACGCTCCAGAAAGCAAAATACCCGATCTTAATAATGGGTTTTCCTCGTTTCCTTGATTATCTACTCCTGAAATTTTTTTATCAGCATCATAGGTCTTAAAAAAACCATGAGTGGCAATATGCAAAATATTAGGAGCAGTCAAACTATCAATCAAGATTTCATTAGCCTCTTGATCAAGATATTTTTGTACTTCCCAATTGTTAGACCTGGTCATGGAATCAATGGCATTTATCTCAATTTTCGTTCCTGGAAGTGCAGGAATTCCACCGGTAAAATTCCTCATGAGGCCAACATTTTGTGCCGTTAAATTCATTTCGTCTTCTGATCTACCTAAAGAAAAATCCGGTGATCCTATAAGGACTAAACTTGGTAATGATGGCGTATTAAGCTCTTTTTCATCCATTTTCGGGATTGCATATCCTTCGGATTTTCTATCTTTTATTAAGTCCCGAGCACTTGTAATAATCCTGATATTTTCCTTTTCTAAAAGGTATTGATTTAGATTCTCACTGTATAAAGTATTGATGTTGATTTTGTTGTAAATTCCATCAGGGCTGATGAAAAGTTTATCCAATCCTTCCGGGATTTTTTGATCTACCCATTCCCAAAGGTTTTCATAGGAAATCTTATCCATCAATTTGAATTTAATCAGGTTTTGATAGGCGTTAAAATATTGCTTTTCGATTCTCCTCCCTTCCTGTAATACTGCTATTTCAGGTTCCTCCATGGTATCAGTTAAAATCAGTCCGGCATAGATAATAGAGTCATTTTTCAAACTTTTTTTAACTCGGACCAACTCAATAACTCCTGTATTTGGAGCTAAGTTTTGCTGTAATTTTTTCCAATTAATAATGTCTGAACCAAATCCGGCATTAAATAAATTAGATTGTAAGCTCAGCTCCTTTTCCATATTGTTTATGGATGTTTCCAATTCTTCTAAATCAATATTTTGCGCTATTAACTCTTCCTTGGTATAGGAATAATACTGTATGGCTTTTTCTTTCTTGTCTTGCCAGTTTTTAAATAATGTTACCAATTCTTGATCACCACTGTTTAGGATTTTATTCCTCATCTTTGCTGAAGCATTGAGCAACATAGCTTTTGTGGTCAATTGCAAATCAAATAAATCTTTTTTTAATTTAGGGATTGTCTTGTAATTCTCAATGGCAAAATCTTTATAGGCCTCAAATACAGGAGTCACCTTATGGTAAAAAGCAGATTTTTCACTCTCGCTCATAGAGGGGAAATATTCCTTAAACAGGTACAAATAACTATTTACAGATGAATTAAATAAGGCATAAGCAGAATCAATTTCATTTTCCACTTGCTTTAAAATACCCCATCCGTAGAGCGTGAAAATGTAATCAGGATGGCTCTCACCCAACACATCCCTTCTTAATTTTGTTACTTTTGAAAAAAGTGAATCTGCTTTTATATGCTTTCCTTGTTTTTGGTAAAGGACAGCTAAATTATACTGTGTGCTTGCAAATGTTGGGTTTTCAACACCATAAACAGTCTCATCAATAACCAATGATTTTTCATATAAATCTTCCGCCTTTTCATAATCTTCATTTGATAAATATAAAGATGCTAAATTATGCAAGGTAGTAGCATATTTTGGATGGTGAACACCATAAATAATAGAATCCAATCTCAAAGCTTCATTGAGTAAGGGTAGTGCTTTTTCCACTTCTCCTTCGCTTTGGAATATAGATGATAAGTTTTCAATTGAAGAAACATAAGAAGGATGAAGTTTGCCTAATTTATTCACATAGGTATCAATAGCTTTCTCCAAATTGCTTTTTGCCTCTTTCAAATTCCCAGTGCTTTGATAATATAGGCCCATTCCGGAAAGGGCATCTGCATTTGCCACACTTTGATTGCCGAAAACTGTTTTAGATAAATCAAGTGTTTTTCTGAAATACTGTTCTGAAGTGGGATAGTCAGCTTCTGCCAATTTTACCAATGCCAATTTTGAAAATACATTTAATAGCGATGGATGAGATTCACCTAAATTTTTTATATAGATTTTCTCAGCTAACTGAAATAAGGAATCTGCCTTTCTGAACTGTGAACGGCTTTGCGCAACGGTTCCTAAATTTTCGTAAACTTTAGCATTGCTTTCATGATTTTGATCAAAGATCGATTTAAAAATAAATCCCGCATCCTTAAAATAGGATTCGGCTAAACCATAATCACCATCTTCCAATCGCAATGAACCTAAATTATTCAATGTGTTGGCATATTCTACAGTTTTTTTGCCAAGTGCCTCTTCAATCAATTTTAGATTTCCTAAAAAATATTCAGCAGCCTTTTCAATATTGGTCTTGTTTTGCTCTAAAACCCCTAAGCTATTTCTTATTTGAATCTCAAGTTCAGTTTTGAATTTATTACTACCTTCAAACTGTTTTAATGCTCTGTTTAAAAATAATTCAGCTGAATCGAAATCAGCAAGCTCCAAATATAAATCACCTGTATTTTTATAGACCAAAGCCTTTTCTTCATGCTTACCTGAAATATTATTTAATATCTTTTTATCTACTCCTAGCAATAAATTTAAAGCAGAATCTATTTTTCCCATGGTATTAAAAACCAATGCCTTCTGCGCCAAAATTTTAGCAGATTGGAGACTGTCTTCCTGTTTTTCCATTTTTAGGGAATCATTGGCAGTACTGTATAAGGCAAGGGCAGTGCTATATTCTCCATTATTAAAAGCAACTGCTGCACTATTGAGCTGGCTTTGCAAATCATTGCCGCTTAATGCTAATAATGATTCCCCTTTTTGGGTTTGGCCTGTTTTCTGATAAAGAACACCTAAATTATTCTTTGCACTACTATATATTTCCCGATCTATATCCTTATCATTTTCTAATTGCTCAACCAATATTTCATAAAATGATATTGCCCTATCGTTTTGGCTATTCTCCTGATAAATAAGCGCCCTTTGATAAGCTGAAATTTTCCATAAGTCGGAAGATTGTAAATCATTGTCCTGGGTAATCCCAATCACTTTATCAAAATAACCGGCCGCCTCATCTAATTTACTATCCTCTTGAAGAAGGTTTGCTATATAATAAAGCGAGTACAAATATTGCGTTCCAGCTTGAGCAATATACTGATTCAAAATTGGTAGTGCCTCTTGAAAATAATCTAAGGCATCCGCTTCATTATTTTGGTATAATAAAGAAGCATAATCATAAATCGCCAAGGCATGATTTAAAGAGTTTTGATCTTCCTTCTGAAGGACTTCCATATAATCCTTAGAATAGCTTTTTGCCTCAGAAATGTTATTTGTTTGAAGATTTAATTGTGCTAAAAAATTTAATAATTGAATATAGAACTGCGTTTGTTGGTCAAAAGTAATCTCATTCATCAATTGAAGCTCTTCTTTGGCCAAAGCTAAACCCGCTTCATAATCCTTTGTATTGAAAGACAATTTAATACCCAAATGCAATGTGAATACATAAGCTTGATGCTTTTTGCCATAAGTATTTTCAGCTTGATCTAATGCCTTATTTAATAATGATTGGGCTAATTCTAATTGGCCTTCCTTTTCAGCCTTTTGTAAAGCAGTAAAAGACTCATCCCAAGAAGTTTGAGCATGCCCCAATACTGACATGAATAGTGCTAAAGAGCCCAAGATTAAGAATCTGATCAATTTTATCTTCATACCTATGCAAGATGATAATTTCAGTAGAATAATGAAAAATTTTTGTCGAAATACCTATTTATAGGTATCTGCCATAATGATTTGAAAACAACATATCTTCAGTATATTTACCTTTCATCCAAAATTTCTAATTGATCAATAAATTCATATGCAGAATTCACCTTTTAAGACCGTTGCAATCCTTTTATTATCTTTTTTCAGCTCATTGCTATATGCACAAAAGCAATTTACTAGGACTGACAGTCTCAAAGGCGGGCTCACGGAACAAAGGATTTGGTGGGATTTAAAATATTACCACCTGCAAACTGAAGTAAAGCCAGATAAAAAATAAATATCAGGTAGTAATTTGATTCGATACAAAGTATTAAAGCCTCATCAAATCATGCAAATAGATTTACAAGAACCTATGCAGATTGACAGTATTATTCAAAATGGTAAAAAGCTACAATTTAATACAGAGTTTAATGCCCATTTTATCCAATTAAAAGAAAAACAAAAAAAAGGTGAATTGAATGAATTAACGGTTTACTATTCCGGTAACCCCAGAGTCGCAAAAAATGCTCCTTGGGATGGTGGATTTACCTGGAAGAAAGACCAAAATGGACAGCATTTTATAGCTACAGCCAATCAAGGAATAGGCGCTAGTGTATGGTGGCCTTGTAAAGAGCATCCTGCTGATGAACCGGACAGCATGCTCATTAGTGTGAATGTACCCAAGCCATTGGTGGATGTATCGAATGGAAGATTAAGAGAAGTCGAGGAGCATAAAAACAGCCAAACTTTTCATTGGTTTGTAAGCAATCCGATCAATAATTATGGGGTTAATCTCAATATTGGTGATTATGTAAATTTCTCTGAAAAGTATAAAGGCGAAAAAGGAATATTAGATTGTAGTTATTGGGTTTTAAGCTATAATCTGGAAAAGGCTAAAAAGCAATTTCAGGAAGTACCCAGAATGTTAGAAGCCTTTGAATATTGGTTTGGCCCCTACCCTTTTTATGAAGACAGTTATAAATTAGTGGAAGCCCCTTATTTGGGAATGGAACATCAAAGTTCTGTGACTTATGGCAATGAGTTCAAAAATGGCTACAGAGGAAGAGATTTAAGCCAAACCGGCTGGGGCTTGAAATTCGATTTCATCATCATCCATGAATCAGGTCATGAATGGTTTGCCAATAATATTACCTACAAAGATGTAGCGGATATGTGGATTCATGAAGGATTTACGCACTATTCTGAAAACCTATTTTTAGATTATCATTACGATTCTTTGGCGGCCAATGCTTACGTGCAAGGAGTCCGTTCCTCTATTCAAAATGACCGGCCGATTATCGGAGAATATGGTGTTTCTTACGAAGGCTCAGGCGATATGTATTACAAAGGTGGGAATATGCTTCACCTTATCAGACAACTTTTTGATGATGATGAAAAATGGCGACAAACTTTGAGAGGATTGAATAAGGAATTTTATCACCAAACAGTCACTACTGAACAAATAGAGAATTATATTTCAGAATCATATGGCAAATCTTTGGATAAAGTTTTTGACCAATATTTAAGAACTACGCAAATCCCTACTTTCACTTTCAGGGTATTAGAAAACCAATTGCTTTACAAATGGGAAAATACCGTTGATGGATTTGAAATGCCGATAAGAATTTTCATTAATGGGGAAGCAGAATGGCTTCAACCCAATTCCAAAAGCTTTAAGGCGCTAGAAAATTTGCCTGAGAATGCGGATATCTTGGTGGATCCTAATTTTTACGTAGGGAAGTTTAATTTAACAGAATAGCCCTCTAACCCTCAAAAGCCCCCAAACACCCAAAGGGGGGATTGGCATTATCAAATATACTATGAAGAGTTGGAAACTCGAAGTTGGACAACTGTCAGCTAAATCAGACCGAAGGTCAGAACGGAAGTTTCCATGGAAGCTAAAGATTGAAGCTCAGCAATTGGACTGGTTTCAGCCATTAAAAATGAAAAATTCAACTTATAGAAAATTGATATCCGGTAGTCCGTCTAAAGGCTAGGTGAACAAAGAAATTGATTTATAGGAAAATAGGATGCTTATCACTTTTAATTCGAAAAATTCTCATATTGATAATTTTTTGTAATTTCATATTTTAATGAATTTAAAAACAAACCAAAACACTGATAATGAAACGACTATTTCTACCCATACTAATCTTATTAAATTTAAATCTCTTAGCTCAAATTCAAGAAATTGATGAACCGTACCAAAAAGGAAAAGTAGAAAATGGATATAGAGTAGGGATCTGGCATTACTATGATTCAAAAGATGAAATAGCCGTCTCTTTTGATTATGATTCAAATAAATTAATCCACATCAATAAAGACACCTCTTCTTATCTACTATACGATGATAAATGGAAAAGTCTTAAGCCAGACAGGCAAATAAGATATTTGGGAAGTCATTTTTATCTATATGATTTTTTGGCAATGAACCTTTCAAGCACCTATTCTTCGGATGCTGCGAAGAAAAATATCAATACAATAATTTTATTGGAACTAGAATTTGACGAAAAAGGAGTATTGGTTAAAAAAAATATCATTGGCAAACACAAAGAATATTTTGAAGAAGGTATCTTAGAAGTGACTGCATCAATTCCTGAATATTGGATTCCAGCAGTTTATAAAGGGGAAACTGTGAAATCTAAAATAGCTTTCCCATTAATTTACACTAATAAAAAGAATGAAAAAAAGCAACCTAAGGTAGAAGATATTGATTATGATGGAAAACTTATGGGAAGTGTTAAAATTATTGGATACGGAGTTAGTGTGAGAAGGTAAATATTAAGATTTCTA
Organism: Marivirga sp.; assembly: GCF_051117495.1. NCBI lineage: Bacteria > Pseudomonadati > Bacteroidota > Cytophagia > Cytophagales > Marivirgaceae > Marivirga > Marivirga sp. The sequence goes on from NZ_JBNPEF010000025.1 coordinate 18,385, forward strand.
TGAAAACCTTAATAAAATAAATTCTTATATACTATAATTTATTGACCAATGATAGAAAAATTTAACAAAAGAGAGATTGGATACATCTCTCTTTTATGAGATATAATTTTCTAAAATTAATAAAAGAACTAAAACTTATATTCCCCTTCATCAAGAAGTCTTTGGGCTACTCGCCTTCTAACATCTTTTACATTGAAAGCTTCTGTTTTAGTAAAACGCTTTAATGCCATTTGCATCATTTTCAATTCATCTCCCTCTGAAAATGACCATAAGGCTTCTTCTGCTGAATTTTTAATTTCTTTTACCGCCTCCAGCATAAATAATTGACAGATATCGATTTGAGTAGCACTCGCTTCTTCACCTAAAGTTTCTTTAATTCTCTTGGTTTTCACTATAACAGATTCCACCATATAAATTTGAATTAGCATATCGGCTACATTCATTAAAATTTCTTGCTCATCTTTCAGCTTCATCATCAGCTTTTGGGCTGCTGCTCCGGCTATGATTAAAGTGATTTTCTTTAAGTTTTCTAATACCTGAGTTGCATGTTCTAAGTTATCAGTATTTTCATTTGGTGTTAAAGAAGGAATATTGGTCAGTTCCTTTTGAAGAGCTGTGGCAGCATTCATTAAATCCAGCTCTCCATTCATAGCCTTTTTCAACAGCATATCCACAATCAACATGCGGTTGATTTCATTGGTGCCTTCGAATATCCTGCTGATTCTTGAGTCACGATATAATCGAGCCATAGGTGCTTCTTCGGAAAAACCCATTCCACCGTAAATTTGTAAGCCTTCATCTACTGCAAAATCCTGCGCTTCAGTACCGAACACTTTGATGATAGCACATTCAATTCCATAAGCAACAACCGCTTTTGGTTTTGCTTCCTCGACAGACATTCCTGATTTTAGGTATTCTTGTTCTTTTTGGTCAATTAGTTCTCCGGTTCTGTAAGCAGCAGCTTGAAGCGCATAAGTTTTGACTACCATTTTAGCCAGCTTTTGCTGTATAGCACCAAATGAGCTTATGGATTGACCAAATTGTTTACGGTTTACGGAATATTCAACTGCATAATTAATTGCCTTTTTAGAAACACCTAATCCACCGATTCCGAGTTTTATTCTGCCCGTACTCAAAACATTTAATGCCATTTTAAAGCCCTCTCCTCTTTTGCCCAAAAGGTTTTCTTCAGGAACTTTAACATCATTCAAAAATACTTGTCGAGTTGAAGAAGCTCTAATACCCATTTTATCCTCTTCTTCTCCTAAAGTCAAACCTTCGTAGCCCTTTTCTACTATAAATGCGGATAAATTTTGATCATCTTCAATCTTGGCAAAAACGGTAAACACATCTGCTATTCCTGCATTCGTAATCCACATTTTCTGTCCTGTCAAATAATAGGCTTTTTCAGCTTCATTATAAATCGCTTTGGTTTTACCAGAATTGGCATCAGAACCGGCATCAGGTTCTGTCAGGCAATAGCAACCTTTTGACTTTCCCGAAACCATATCAGGAATATATTGAGCTTTCTGCTTTTCATTACCATATAATAAAATTGGAGCGATTCCGATGCTGGTTTGAACACCAATGGCTGGGGAAAACTCAGTCGTTTTCGCCATTTCCTCAATTACCCTTAAGGTAGTATTAAAACTCACTTCTATTCCACCATAATTTTCAGAAACACCTAAACCTAGTAGCCCTAAATCACCTGCTTTATGCAGCAACTCAATAGTTTGGGATAAATCTTTTTTCTTTTCTAATTCGTCAGCTAATGGTAAAACTTCTTGCTCTACAAATTCTTTTGCAGAAGCTACCATCATTTTCTGTTCTTCTGAAAAATCAGATTCTATAAAAATATTTTCTGGTATTTTATTGATTAAAAATGAACCACCAGTTTGTGAAGGGATTTGCTTTTCTTTAGTTTCCATAGTTTTTATTTGATAAGTAATAAGTTTCTTTCTTGTATTTGGACTGCTAAATGAGGGTAATGCTTTAATAATTCATCCATGAATAATTGATAAGGAATATCTGCGAAATGACCATATTGATGGAGATACTCCATAAATTTCCCTCCATTTTCATTATACTCTTGGAAAATGGAATCATCATCTGGATTAAATTCCAAGGGTTTTACATTAAGCTTTTCACAAAGTTCTCTATTAAAAACAGGGGTCACTTTAATCCATTTATCATGTAAATAAATTTCAGCATAGCCGTGAAAAACCAATATATCAGTATTAAGAATTGCCTCAAGTTTTGCAGTACCTATATGGTTTCGGACATTGGCAAAACCCAATCGAGCCGGGATTCCAATTACGCGGCAAGCTGTAGCAAATAGACAACTTTTTTCTACGCAATAACCATAATCTCTTTTAAGCAAACTACTAGCTTTCATATCTTCTTTGGAGAAATGAAGCCTGTAGGGATCATATCTAAAGCCATCACGAACAGCGTAGTATAAGTATTTTACCTTTTCAACATCCTTTTTTGCACCAAAAGTAACATCCTTTGCAAATTGCTGAACATCAGGATGGTCAGCATTTATAAATTCAGCTGATTTTAGGTATTTATTTAATCCCTCCTTTAACATCTTTATAATTTAGGCATTTATGCCTAGCAAATGTAATAAAGAAATCTTAGAATTAGGCATGTTTGCCTAATATTTAATTTAGGAATTAAAAATGCTTAATATTGTGTGAGATTTCCATTCAAATGAAGACGAAAGAAAAGATATTAGAAACCGCTCGCATACTATTCAATACTCATGGAATTTCTGCTATATCCAGCAAATCTATAGCAGAAGAAATGGGGATTAGTTATGGAAATTTATGCTATCATTTCCCGAAGAAGGATGATATTATTCTACAACTCTATCTTAATATGCAAAAGAATGTAGAGCAGCAGTTTAAAAATATCAAGGAAGAAGTCATCAACTTAGAATTTATGTTAAGCCGACTTAAGATTCTCTTTGAAGAAATCTACAAGTATAAGTTTATCTATTTGGGAATTACTAAAGTTGTGCGGCATTTTGATCACATCAAGAAACACGCTCAAGACCAATTTGACCAAAGGTGGAATATTTTGGATACCATATCTGGATTTTTAATTGCTAATGGATATATGAAAGCCTTTAAAGATGAAAAGCAAAAAGAAATGCTAATTCACGCTTTATTAATGGTAAGTAATTCTTGGATTTCAGATGCTGAAGTATTCTACAAGGGCAAAGACCAAGAAAAAATTGATTACTATATGCAAGTCTTCTTTAATCTGGTCAGACCCACTTTAACTGAAAAGGGATTGGAAGGATTTAAGAAAGTGTATGAGCAAAAAGCATCTTAATATTTTCTAATCAACAATACACCCAAAACCAAAAACACAACGCCTAAAACCCGTTGCCAGTTAATTTCCTTAACTGAGAATCCCAATAAACCAAAATGGTCTAAAATCAAGGAGATTATCATTTATCCTCCCACTATTAGCGAAAAGGTTAAAGCAGTTCCTAATTTTGGGGCTATAATAATAACTGAAGCCACATAAAAAGCACCCAAAATTCCAGCTGTCCAGAATATAGGGGAAACAGATTGAGTTGCTGATACGGTATTAAAGTTGAATTTAATAGCTAATAAATAGATAAAAAGCGCAATTGTACCTATTAAAAAAGAGGCAAAAGCTGCAAAAACTGGTTGTTGTACTGTTTTACCAATTTGAATATTAAATCCTGCTTGAATAGGTAAAATTGCCCCAGCCAAAAAGACCAAGAGCATTAGGAATACTGTAGATTTTGCCATCTCTATGAATGAAATTGAATTATTTTTGATACTCCATTAAACCCGCTTCAATTTTAGCTCGATGTGGTTCTTGCCAATCTGGTAATTTCAATGTGCTCCCCAATTCTTCATTGCTTTCATCTACTAGAAAACCAGGTCCTTCTGTTGCCACTTCAAACAAAACACCTCCAGGTATTCTGAAATATATAGATTGAAAATACTTTCTATCTTTAACTTCAGTCACTTTCAAGCCTAACTCATTCACTAAGTAATCTCTGATTTTCAGCGAATCCTCAATTTTTTCCACTCTATGAGCTACATGATGCACCGTCCCAATTCCATTTTTTCCTTTTGGTAAATCTCCAGCATTCATAACCACTAGGGAATTGCCAGCACCACCAATACTGCTATTCAAGTGAACGGAATCACCTTCTCTGGCTGTTTCTTCGTAGCCAAATACACTTAAAAACTTTAAAGTTTCCTCAACATCAGCAATAGCTAATAACACATGATGAATACCAATAAGATTTTCTTTTTCTGAAATATCTTCGGTCTTCCAAACAGGAGTTCTTTTATCATCAGCATCTTCAATAATCGCAATATTTAGACCTGAAGGGTCTTTAAATTGAAGCTTTTCTTTTCCAAAGCTTTCAAGTTTTGAGAAATTTATACCATTGCTTTTCAATCTTTCTTTCCAAAAAGACAAGCTGTTTTCAGGCGCAGAAAATACAGTTTCAAAAACCTGTCCAGAACCGATTATTCCATCTCTCACACCTTGACCTTTATAGGGAAAAGTAGTGAAAATAGTGGAGGGCGAACCGATTTCATTGCCGTAATAAAAATGATAAACATTTTCATTATCGAAATTAACCGTCTCCTTAATCAGACGTTGACCTAATATTTTGGTATAAAAATCATAATCTTCTTGCGCATCGCTAACTGTTGCGGTGATATGATGTAATCCTTTTATTATTCCCTTAAAGTTCATTTTCTGATATTTTATAATGAGGTTAACATTTCATTGACTTTCTGAATTTCATCCTCGCAAATAATATGGTCCATCCCCTCATAAACTCTTTTATCTACTTTAGCACCCATTGGGGCCACCACCTCTTCCGACTCATGTAAGCGGTGTTCTGGAATATGATGGTCAATATTGCTACAACCTATAAAAATCTCCGTGCCTTGAAAATCTCCGCTGTAGTTGCTTTTTTCAATATGCGGACCAATCAAACCTCCACTCAAAACAGCAATACCTGCATATTTTTGAGCATTTCGAGTTGTATATTCCAAATTTAGACAGGCTCCTTGAGAAAACCCTAAAACAAATATTTTATCGTTCGAAATACCATGATCATTCAAATGCTTGATAATATTAGCTAGGTTTTTCAACGCAGAATCCAACCAAGGTTGATTTTCGCTCCAATCTTCCATAAATCCTTTTGGGTACCAAGTATTATTAGTGGCAATAGGAAAAACTACAGCCATATCATCCGCAATATTTAAACTTTTTACTAATTCCTGCATTTTAGAAGAATCATCTCCCCTACCATGCGTCATAATAATGGCACTTTTAGCATCTTCTAATGAAGCTCCTTCAAAAATAGTGTTCTCAAAAAGGTGTAAATTTTCAGACATCATCCAATATTTAATACAACAACAATATATGTACATACAACAAATTTTACAAAGGAAGGTTTGGAATAATTTTAAAAGATTACTTGCGAAATATTAAAGAAAAAGAAGTTATTGTAGAATAAAATTAGTCAAGATGCTCTTCTATTGATTTAATTAAATCAGTAACAGGTTGAAAATAAGGTGTTACTTTTTCTTCGGTAAAATCGAATAAATCAGAATAATCTCCCTTTTGTCTCCAAGTAAATAATTGAGAATATATTCTACCTATTTCAGTTGTGAATAGTCCCGTTTTAATGAAATGTTCCGAAAATATACTTTTAGCTTCATTATGTGTAGTAGAATAATGATTATCTTTTAATAATAGAGCTGTGACTGCATAATAAGCTGAATAATAAAGCCTGTTAATAGCAGAATTCCATCTATTATTGCGAGCTAATAACTTCGCATCCTCGAGAGTTTCCTTAGCACGTTCCAGACGATATTTTATCAAATCTTGGTTTGAGCTACTCATTTGATTCGAATACCTTCATTTAAAATACTGTTGTAGAGAGGAGTAATTTTATATTTATCTTCCCATTCTCTTTTTGAATAAATTAAAGGGGAAATTATTTGACCGGTTTACAATTCTATATCATAGAATTCATCCATCATCTTTGTTTCAGTGGTAAAAGGTACTTTATCAGAATTCATCAAAACTAGCAAATCCCAATCAGAGGAAACAGAGGCATTTCCTCTTGCTTGCGAACCAAACAAATAGATTTCTGCATCAGGATATTTTTTATCTGAAAGACGTTGAATTTTATTAATTATACTTTCTTTCTGAGTCATATTCTAATATACGATTTTTTTAATTAATGCGATTAAAAAGATAACTGACTTATAATTTTGGATTTCAATAACTCTAAAATAAAATTAATAGACATAAGTTTGAAAAGATAATTCTACCCCTCCAAACTTCCCTCATAAGCATGCTGCAACATATCCACTAATTTAGCTTTTTCAAGTGGGGCTACATTTTCGTAAGGTTTAGCTAGCACAGTTTCCACTGCTTTCTCGATATCTTCCATTTTGAAACCTATGCTTTTTAAATCGGTTGGTCCTCCTGCTTTTGCTGAAAGTTCTTGCAATTTATGAGCAGGCTCAGTACCTAAAACTTGTACAAAATCGCCTTTTATTTCTTTGGAGAGGTACTCCCATTGGTAGTTTAAAACAAACGACTGTAAAACGGTGTGGACATAAGAATGCTCCAATTTGAACGAACCGCCCAATACATGCGCCATTTTATGGTGCAATGACATGCTTACTTCACACAGGCATTTCCCGGCTAAATAAGCCCCAAACTGAATATCGATATTGGCTTGCTCAGTCAGTTTTTGTTCACGAGCCACTTCTTCTAAACCTGACTTAATTTTTTCTACCCCTAACAAGGCATGATGCCGAGTTACTGGATTTCCATTAGGAGCATAAATAGCTTCCATTAAATGAGCCATGGCATTCATGCCACTAGTTACGGCAAGACTTAAAGGTAAGCCAGCAGTCAATTCTGAATCATAAACCACCACTTTTGGCATAACATCCATAGATTTCCCAGTGGTTTTGCCTTCCTCTGAGCTAATTCCCCAAATGTTGGTTTGCTCTGAACCAGAATATGTAGTAGGAACTGCCACAATTGGCAACTTTGTCTCAAGAGCTAAAGCTTTTGCCAAACCAATAGCTGATCCTCCTCCAAATGCTAATAAAACATCCGGCTTTTCCTCTTTCAATTTCACCATGGCTTTATCTACCAACTTTTGGGGAACATGTTGAATGATTTCAGGAAAATAGTAAAGTTTTTCTTTTCCTAATGCATCACTCACTGCATTAATTTGAGAAGCCCAGCGCTCCTCTCCCATCGCCATTACTTTTTTGTAATCGGCTAAAATAGTAGGCAATTCAGCAGTTTTACCTTTTCCAAAAAATACTTGATTAGGATATGATGTATATATAAAGTCCATGATTTATAATTTATGTATTGCATTTTCAATTTGAGCTACTGTGCTCTTTAAATGTGGGAGAAATCTCTCCAACATTTCATCTTTGCTCACTCTGCTGGCATGTCCGCTAATATTCAATGCAGCAATGGTTTTTCCATTTTTATCTTTAATCGGACAGGCAATTGAACGAACCCCAATTTCCAATTCTTGGTCAGCCAAAGCCCATCCTCTTTCTCTCACTAATTGTATGCGTTCAATCAATTTCTCTGAATCAGTAATCGTATTAGGGGTTAATTGTTCCGCTTTAATTCCTCTAATAAATTCTTGCATTTCATGATCAGCTAAGCCAGCTAACAAAACCCTTCCCATGGAAGTCGCATAAACGGGCAACCGAGTACCAACTCCTAAAGAAATCGTCATAATTCGGTTTGTTTGTACTCTGGCTACATACACAATATCATAGCCATCTAAAACCGACATAGAACATGATTCATTCACTTCTTGAGCTAGTGTTTTCAAATAGGGTTTAGCCAATTCCTGAAAGGGTAAAGAGGATAAGTAGGAATAGCCCAATGTCAACACCTTCGGACTTAAGCTAAATTGCTTTCCATCTTCTGTTTGCACAAATCCTAAATACTGAAGTGTCAATAAAATCCTCCTTGCATTTGCCCTGGTCAAGTCCACCTTTTTGGATACTTCCGTTAAGGTCATTTTATCATTTTCTGCATCAAAGGCTGCTATTACTTTCAATCCTTTTTCAAGAGATTGTACAAAGTCTGATTTTTTGATAGATGGTTCCATTCCGTAAATATCTAACTTAATTTTTAAATATTTGTTCTTATAATAAACTTATGTTCATATAATGAGTTATATTTTGACCGTAAAACAAGAATATACAAATGAAGAATATACCCATTATTAATGCAAAAGAAGCTGCTAGCAAAGTTAAAAATAATGATACCATTTTATGCGGAGGTTTCGGTATGACAGGCGCACCTGTTCACTTATTGCATGCATTAGCGGAAACCAGCCCCAAAGACTTAACCTATATTGGAAACAATGTGGGAGAGCCAGGTTTGGGTGGTGATAGGTTATTAACCAATGGCCAGCTCAAGAAAATGATTGGCTCTTATTTCACTAGTAATCCGAATGCAGTTAAATGGGCACAAGATGGCAAAGTAGAATATGATTTATTACCTCAAGGTACCTTAGGTGAAGCCATTAGAGCGGGTGGAATGGGAATTGGTGGATTCTATACTCCAACTTCAGCAGGAACCGTTTTGGCTGAAAAAATGGAAACCAAAGTCATCAATGGTATAGAGCAGGTTTTTGTAGAAGGAATAAGAGGAAATGTAGCTTTTATCAGAGCCTGGAAAGCTGATACAGCTGGAAATTTAACTTACCGAATGACCGAGCAAAACTTCAATCCTGCTATGGCTACCGCTGCTGATATTGTGATAGCCGAAGTAGAAGAAATTGTGCCAGTGGGTGAATTAGACCCAAATCAAATCCATACCCAAGCTTGCTTTGTGGATTTTCTGGTTGAAGCCAAATTACAGAAGGAACATTTAGGTTCTTCTGCATCAGTAGGAAGTAAAAAAGCCGGTGAAGACAGGCTGAATATTGCTCGAAGGGCATTGAAAGAATTGCAAAAAGGAGATATTGTCAATCTTGGAATTGGAATTCCTACTTTAGTGGCTGATTTGATTAAAGAAAAAGACGGCATTATCCTCCACACCGAAAACGGAATGTTAGGCGTTGGCCCCGAACCAGCGGATGGTAGCGGAGCCATGACAAATCCTGTTAATGCAGGGAAAATCCCCGTGACAGCTGTGAAAGGTGCCAGTTATTTTGATACAGCTACCTCATTCGGTATGATAAGAGGCAAACATGTGGATGTTGCCATTATGGGCGGATTGGAAGTAGATGAAAAAGGAAATTTAGCCAACTGGGCTGTTCCTGGAAAACCTCTACTAGGAGTAGGTGGTGCGATGGATTTAGCTTCCGGTTCTAAAAAGCTCATTATTACCATGAACCACAACAATAAAGATGGTAGTCCGAAGTTGGTAAAATCATGCGAATTACCCATTACCGCTATGAATGCTGTGGATATGGTGATAACGGATAAAGCCGTTTTCAAAATGGGTGAATCCGGTTTTAAGTTGGTGGAGTTAATGCCAGGAGTAAGTTTAGAAGAAGTGGAGAAAATTACTGGAGTAGAATTTTTAAATGGATTGAAATAAGTAATAATGTTAAAATGAATTTTAGCAATCCAGAAATTTAAATGATAAGGCTGAACTGACTTTTGTGAAATTCCGTTTAATTATTTAAATTTCATGAAATGAAAACATTTAAGAAGAAATATAAGGTCAAGAATAATCAACTTATAATTGATTTGCCAAAAAATTTTAATGACATCTCAAATGTAGTTGTTACAATTGAAGAAGACTTAAATGACCATCAAAAAAAAATAGAACTGATGAAAAAAGCTTCCAAAGACCCTTTATTTCTGGCAGATATTAAGGAAGTTAATTATGACTTCAAATTTGCAGATTCTGATGCTTTATGAACTTTTCGAAATGGTCAATCTTTAGAGCAAATTTAGACCCTGTTATTGGTTCGGAACAAGGCAAATCTAGACCAGTTCTCATAATAAGTGAAGACTACATAAACGATTTACTAAATGTTGTAAATGTAATTCCAATCACTAGCAGGAAAGAAGGTCGAGATATATATCCTAATGAAGTTTTATTAAAAGAAAATAGTTATGGCCTTGAAAATGAGTCTATATTATTGTGTCATCAAATTCGTTCAATAGATAAAAAGAGGTTATCAAAGAAATATGGTTTTATTCAAGATGACAAAACTAAAAATGAAATCTTTGATGCAATTATTTTTCAATTCGGAATACCAATTTCCTGATATTATTTATAATATTTTCATTACCCCTGACCAACTTTTAACCTGTCAAGGTTATAAAAGAAAATCAATATTAAATTTTTAATATAAAAAAGCATACCCCAATAACTCAAGATATGCTTTTCAAATTCAATTCTTTAGAAGAACATTAGTCTTTCAAATAATGAGGTACTGTAATTTTCTCTAAAGGCTTAATTAATTCCTCTCTTCTATCTTCAAAGAATGGAGGTAATAATAATTCATGGCCTAGTAAATCGGCTGGCTCATCTACTGCAAATCCTATATCGGAAGTAGCAAATTCAAATAGTTGACCGCCTGGAGTTCTGGTATAAATCGAATGGAAATAGTTTCTGTCCTTAATTTCCGTCACATCCGTATAACCTGTTCCCTCAATGTAAGCTTTCAATTCAGCACTTTGCTCGTCATTTGCAGTGGCAAAAGCAATATGGTGAGGAATCCCCACTCCAAATGTCCAGCTTCCTTGAGGTAAATCTGGCTCATGATGCAGTTCAATTACTCTTCTAGCTCCTCCATCTTTAATGTGGTAGCGATGATATTGACCTTCTTGACCTACCTTGTTAAAACCAAGCGTTTCAGTTAAGTACTTATCCATCATTTCTACTTCTCTGACAGATAAAACTGCACTATGCAATCCTCTGATACCATTATCTTTAGAGATTTCATCTGTTTGCCAGGCATTTCTATTATCATTGGCATCACCAAAAACGCCAATTCCAACTCCAGAAGGATCTTCAAAATGAATCATTTTCTGACCAAATCGCTCTAGAATTCCTGAATTCTTCACTTTGTGTTTATCCAAATGCTCTTTCCAGAATGGTATTGCATCAGGATGAACAGAAAAGCCTGATACTTCAATTTGGCCTGAGCCTTTCTTACCGTAAACTCCTGCTTTTTTGAATGGAAACGTAGTCCATACGGAACCAACCTCAGCATCTGCATTCGCGTAATACAAATGATAAACACTCGCAGAGCCATCAAATAAAACTGTTTGCTTAATCATTCGCATCCCCATTACTTGGGTCACGAAATCAATGTCTTCCTGGGCGCTTCCTACACTCACGGTTAAGTGGTGCAAGCCCGTAATATATTCGTTCGGATTCATGTGTATATAATTGTTTTTAAGTTGCCACATGTAATAGTCAAGGTTTACCATCCTAGTTAACCAACCTTCAATGACCTGTTATATTCATTTCGGTTGGCGTACTACATTTATGACTATTTCATAGTAGTAAAATTTTAATTTATAAGTATGAAGATAACCATAGAAAATAGAGGTTGTTCTACTATTTAAACAAATGTTTACTATATGAACATAAATCTTAACTTAGTTTAAGATTGCGGTAATTGAGCTATTGGAAAACTTCATATTTTAAGTGTTTCTGCCATCAGTTCATCTGCCTGGTCCCAATCCATATTTACAATAGCAATAGAATAGAGTGTTGGCATTTCTTTACTATATTTTTCCCTCAAGAGCAGATCTATATCATTAAAAAGAAGTCCTTTAGTCTTTCCAATAACCAAAGTTTGAGGGCGAGTTTCATAAGTTCCATCTTTTAATCGCTTACGCATCTTTGCTTTTTCAATCATTAATGCATTGAGGATTAATTTTCTTTCAATAAGCAAATCTGTTATTTCGATTGCTTGTTGTTCCGTGTTGGTTACTATATGAATTAAAACCATGATTTTGGAATTTAGGGGTAAAGATTATTTAAAAGAATTCTAAATAAAACGCCTTTTTCCTAGATAGGTTCAAAATTTTAAGATTGTGCCAATTTTCGTTTGAGTTTGCTGAGAAATTCTGGAGTGATGCCCATATAAGAAGCAATATACTTTTGAGGAACAAGCAACTCCAATCTAGGGTGCAGCTTTACGAATTCTAAATATTTCTCTTCAGCTGAAAAAGATATATTCCTTATAATCCGTTTCTGATGGCTAATTAATGCATTTTGAAAAAGCCTTCTAAAATAACTCTCAAAAGCAGGATGTTTTTTATTAAGGTCTTCAAAATCCTCTTTACTCAATAAATAAACTTCTGAAGGGGCTAAAGCCTTAATAGCGTAATTAGATTGGTGTTGATTGAAGATAGCGTCTAAATCACCAGTCCACCACATTTCCTGACCAAATTGAATAGCATGCACATGCTCATTTTGGTCTTTGAAGTAGGTCATCAAACAACCAGATTGAATTAAAACAAAATGGACATTTTGGTCTCCAGTCCGAATCAAGTGCTCATTTTTTTGAAGTGATTTAAATTCTACTTTTTTAAAGAAATAGTCTAAATCAGCACTCGTTAAATCTGCTTTTTCCTTAAGATCTTCAGCTATTTCTTCTTTTTTCATCTCTAAAATTAATACTCTACCTCACTACTTAAATTTAACTAAAGTTATCATTTAGTTATTCGTCAATTACTTTGAAGTATAATTTTGAATGCTCATTAGTTGTTAAACCAACAAGCAAATCCTTTAACTCTTCAGATTCAGACATTTTTGCCCACATTAATTGGTTTGCCTTATCTATGTAATTATCATATTCGATGCTATTCATTTCTGCTGAAACTTCAGGAATTTTTTGATTAAATGAGGACCAAACTGTTTTCTCAGGATTAGAATATTTCTCTTCAAATACCGCTTGAAAACATAGTGCTTGAAGGGCAACGGACGCATAGCTTTTCGATTCCCCATAAATTTTAGGAAACTTGCTTTTACCAGCACACAGTTTCCAACCAACATTTCCCTCTTCAGTAGCGGTAACAAAAAACAATTTCGAACTCAAGCTTACTAAACTGTCTATATTGATTTGATGCTTGTCTTTGAATTTTTCAGGATAGATAAATAATTGTATTGCTGTGATTATATCGTTATCCTGCTGGGTAAAACTTATAAAATCCTTATGAACTTCTTCAGGACTTTTAGTAGAAAATTTAATAGAATCAGGAATCTTTTCATCTATCAAGTTCCACTGAAGAAACCCCAAAGCAAGTTCATTTTCATGCATAAAATGAAAATATGGGTTTTCTTCTGATAATCCACCATTTAAATCTACTTGCCAAGAATTATTTGTTTTTTGTTCAAGCATATAAACAGACTCTATAAATTTCTTTGTGGGTAATTCTTCTTGATCTGAAGTACATCCAGCAAAACTTACGATAAATAATATTAAAATGTAATTCCTCATGATAGTCTAATTCAATTTCTCATTACCCTTATGCCTATCTTTATCTCGCTTAGTCTTTTTTTCAATATTTTTCTGTAAGGCTTCAGTCAGATTAACTCCTGTTTGATTAGCCAGGCAAATTAATACCCAAAGCACATCAGCCATTTCATCTCCCAAATCTGAATCTTTTTCACTCTCTTTAAAGGATTGTTCACCATATTTTCTGGCCATAATTCGAGCCAACTCCCCAACTTCTTCAGTAAGTATGGTCATATTGGTTAATTCGCTGAAATAACGAACCCCTATGGTCTTAATCCATTCATCTACTTGTTCTTGCGCTTCTGCAATGGTTATGTCTCTATTCATTATTTTAATTCATAAACTTTTTCACCAGCTGAATAGGTTAGAATAACTTTCGTATCTCTCAATTCCTCATATGGGGCTTCCATAATATCTTGGTCTAAGATTACGAAATCAGCCCACTTCCCTTTAGTAATGCTACCCTTTTCTTTTTCTTCAAATTGGCCAAATGCAGCCCAGGATGTCATTCCCCTTAAAGCTTCTTCCCTGATTAAAGAATTTTCTGGCTGAAAGCCACCTTCAGGTAAATTATCATCATCCTGACGGGCAACAGCTGCATGAAATCCATAAATAGGATTTATATCTTCAACTGGAAAATCAGAACCTAATACCAATTTTCCATTTTGCTTTAATAGTTCTTGATAGGCATACGCATTTTTCACTCTCTCCTCTCCCAGTCTTTCATGCGCCCAATCCATATCAGAAGTGGCATGAGTAGGCTGAACAGAAGGCAAGATATTGTAATCCCCGAATTTACTAAAATCATTTTCAGCTAGAACCTGCGCATGCTCTATTCTCCATCTTCTGTCGTTTTTCCCTTTCAGATATTTCGCATAGATATTGGTTATTGCTCTATTGGCAGAATCGCCTATGCAATGCGTATTCATTTGGAAATCCTTTGCAAAAATCACTTTTGCAAGGCTGTCAAAAACTTCAGGCTTACTTCTCAAAAAGCCATAATTATCTTCATCATCAGAATAGGGTGCAATAAGACATGCTCCTCTTGAACCTAGAGCACCATCTCCGTAAATTTTGAAAGATCGCACATTTAGATAGTCTGTTTTGTAATGGCCATTGCTGAAATAGTATTCCATATTTTCAGCAGTTGGATTTATCATGGCATAAATACGCATTTTTAAAAGGCTATCCTTTTGCATTTCATCCAACAAATTAATTTGAGATTTATCCAGTCCTGCTTCTGCCAATGAAGTAATGCCCACGGCAAAGCAATTATCCTGAGCTTGCTGAATCAATTCCAACTTTTGACTCCTATCCATTTCCGGCATTTTATCTGTCAAAAGATTCATGGCATTATCAATCAAAACACCACTAGGCTTACCATTATTTATCAATATTTCCCCTCCAGAAACTTTGGTTCTGGAAGTTACCCCAGCCAAATCCAAACCTTTTTGATTAGTTAAAATGGCATGAGCATCCACTCTTCTTAGCATCACCACCTTATCAGGAAATAAAATATCCAATGTATCTTTAGTAGGGAATTGTTTACCTTCCCAATTATTCTGATCCCATCCTTGACCTAATAGTGCTGGTGCATTTGGATACTTTTTAGCATGCTTTTGCAAGCGCTGGATTAATTCTTCAAATGTTTTTGTCCCTACTAGATTCACATCTCCTAAATCTTTAGCGTAGCGAATAAAATGTGCATGTCCATCGATAAAGCCAGGATAAACAGGAGCCTCCAACAAGTCAATTTCCTTTTCGGCTTGATATTGATTTCGAATATCTTTGGAGCTTCCAATAGCTAAGAATTTTCCATCTTTAATGGCAAAGGCTTCTGCTTTTTCGAATTTATCATTGACTGTATAAATATTTCCATTGAAAAAGATGGCATCTACCTTTTCTCTGCTAGTGCAAGAACATAAAAAGACTACTAATATAAAACTGAGTAAGTATTTGTTCATTTTTATGATTAAGTTTAAAATCCGTTAGCTTATGTGATAAAAATGGTTGGTGAGCCACCAACCATAGGGACGCACTCCCTGATCGGTGGCACACCGACCATTATCTCAAGAGATTCCTGATATTTTATTTCGTTTCACTTCATAAAATCCAGGCATGACATTCTGAAATGAGTTTTAAATAAATAAATATCAATCCTGATCAAACAATGTTTCAGTGAATTTCAAATGTTTTACTGACTCTCCTGAATTTTTTAATTCAATTAATGAATCAATACCAATTTGAAGGTGGTAATTGACATAACTGCCCGTTACTTTTTGATCACTTTGGGCTGTCTTCACTCCTTCAGGTGTCATCGGATTATCAGAAACCAAAAGCAAAGCACCTCTTGGGATACTATTAACAAAGCCTACAGAAAATATAGTAGCCGTTTCCATATCCACAGCCATCGCCCTTATTCTTCTTAAGTAATCTTTAAATTCATCATCATGCTCCCATACTCTTCTGTTAGTGGTAAAAACAGTTCCGGTATAATAATCCATTTCATGTTTTTTAATCATGGATGAAACGGCTCTTTGCAAACGGAAAGACGGTAAGGCTGGTACTTCAGGTGGCATATAATCATTGCTGGTACCTTCTCCTCTAATCCCCGCTAAGGGCAAAATCAAATCACCAATTTTAGATTTCTTTTTAATACCTCCGCATTTCCCTAAAAATAGAACAGCTTTTGGCATGATAGAGGAAAGTAAATCCATAACCGTTGCGGCAACGGAGCTTCCCATTCCAAAATTTATAATGGTAATACCTTCAGCAGTAGCGGTCTGCATTGGTTTATCTCTTCCCTTAATCTCCACATCATACTGTTTAGCAAACATCTCCACATAATTAATGAAATTGGTCAATAAAATATAATCTCCAAATTCATCTAAGCCTGTTCCCGTATAACGAGGCAACCAGTTATCTACTATTTCTTTTTTTGTCTTCATTTATGCTTTGCTTGTTATAAAACCTGTCAAGTTTAAGGTTTTAGAATAATCAGTTTTTCGTTTTATTATACCACTAATTAATGACAAAAAACCTGACAGATTTAGGTGAACTTTATTTTTTGTTTGAAATTAAATTTAAATTGCCACAAAGTTAAGCGAAACCAATGCAAAAATTAAACCTTCCGCCTTATGATGTGAACTTGCGTAAAATGGACGGCAAGATACATATTTTTGACCCCATCAGGAAGAAATATTTGGTTTTAACACCCGAAGAATGGGTACGGCAACACTTTTTGCAATTCTTAATTCATCATAAATCCTATCCAGCAAGCTTGATTAAAATGGAATCGGGTCTGAAATATTATGAGCGAAATAAAAGAACTGATTTGGTGGTTTATAATAGGGCAATGAAGCCTCATTTATTAGTGGAATGTAAGGCTCCTGATGTGAAAATTACAGACAAAACTTTTTCACAAATTGCAAATTACTACAGTAAATTTCAGGCTAAGTACATGATTATCACCAATGGAATGGAGCATTATTGCTTTAGACCTGATGCCAGTAAACTGGTTTTTGAGGAGGAAATCCCTGAATTTTCGGATTTATAATCTACCACCTAAAAATCTCCTCCAACAACTTCAAACCTTCTGTACAATCCCCCATTTTTGTTTTATTGATTTTTTGAATACAATTGACCCCAGCTACATTAATGGTGAAAACGGATAGATCAGAATTTAATTCTTCCGGTTTCCACATCACCTCTTTAATATTTAAATCAAATTTTAAAGCATTTTTAAATAAATACCTTCTACTGACACCATTTACGCATCCTGTATTCAAATTAGGTGTGTAAATCACACGATTTTCATAATCCAAAAAATAAATATTGGAAGAAGATGCTTCTGCAATATATCCGTCTTCATTTGTTAAAATGAGCTCTTCCAACTCACGTTCTTTTTTTTCAATTCCCGCCAATACATAAGGCAAAGCTGATACTGTTTTCAAATGACTATAAGCTGATTTTTGCAAAAATACTGAATGTGCTAAACCTACCTTTTGCAGTTTCTGCAATTCTCTTTTCTCAGTTTTTTGAGCCATCAGAATAAATTCAGCTTCCGATTCTGTAGGAGCGTATAATCCTCCGGTTTTGCGCCAAATGATAAGTTTCATCCTAGCATAATGCCCTATTAAATTATTAGCTTCTAATAAATTTAATTGCATTTCTTCGAACTCAGATTTTGTAAAAGAAATTTCCATTTTCAATCCTTTTACGCCCTCTATTATTCTTTCCCAGTGCTCTTCTTGAAATTTTATTTTATTGCCATCAAAAATAATTGTTTCGAAAATCCCATCTCCATATTGAAACGCACGGTTCGATATATCCAAAGACACTGAATCTGAGGGTGTTAATTTACCATTGTAATTAATCATGCTTATATCGCTTTTAAAACTTCCATAATCCATTCATCAATAATACTTTTGCCGCTGCAATTAATTGTCTAATATTGGGTTTTATTTTAAGAAATGGGAGAAAGAAGCAGTATTTTTGATATGATCGGACCAGTAATGATAGGCCCTTCAAGTTCTCACACTGCAGGAGTTGTTCGTATTGCACGTGCAGCTATTAAAGTTTTGGGAGCGGAACCGGAAGAGGCTATAATCACTTTTTATAATTCATTTGCCAGAACTTATGAAGGCCATGGCAGTGATAAAGCCATTATAGGTGGACTGCTAAATTTAATGACAGATGATGTTAGAATCAAACAATCATTTGAATTGGCAAAAGAGGCAGGATTAAAATATACATTTAAATCTATTGGAAGTGCAGGAACTTATCATCCCAATACGATTAAAGTGAACCTAGCGAATGGCGATAACAAGGTGGAGGTTATTGGAGAAAGTTTAGGGGGAGGTGTCATCAACATTTCCAAAGTAAATGGATTTACTGCCAATATTTCTGCTGCCTTGCATACGCTTATCATTACTGCTGACGACAGAGAGGGAAGTATTGCCTTTATCACGAGTATCATTACTCATGACAAGGTCAATATTGCTACCATGAGTGTATCCAGAAAAGGCAAAAAAGATATTGCTTGTTTGGCTATAGAAATGGATAGTGGACTGAAACCCATTACCTTAGAATATTTGAAAAATTTGGATTGGGTAAAAAACGTGATCTATATACCCGATATTGACATGTAAACTATTAACTAATTATGCTTAGAATTTATTTATCAATTTTTTTCTTGTTTGTTGTACTTAGCGCCAACGCACAAGATAAATGGTCTTTACAAAAATGTATTGACTATGCTTTAGAAAATAACCTGCAAGTAAAACAATCAGGATTAGATGTTGAAAATGCAGAAATCAATCTGTTTGGCTCTAAAATGAGCAATTTGCCCAATATGAATGGGAGTTTGGGGGTAAACACCTCTACAGGTCGTTCGATTGATCCTTTTACCAACACTATTATTGACAGAGGAATTAATTCTCAAAATGCTGGTCTAAATGCGAGCCTTCCATTATTTGATGGGTTTCAAAGGTATAATAGTATAAAAAGGGATCAATATGGACAAATGGCCGCTCAACAGGATTTAGCCAATGTTCAGAATAATGTGACATTGGATGTAGTGACATTTTACACCAATATTCTATTCAATAAAGAATTGCTTGAAACTGCTCAGTTAAGGTTGCAAACCACAGAAAGTCAAGAAAATCGAGTAGAAAAACAAGTGGAAATTGGTGCATTAGCACAGGCAGACCTATTGCAAATCAGACAACAAAAAGCTAATGATGAATTAGAAGTCGTGCGTGCTGAAAATAATTTAAACATTTCTTATCTTCAATTAAAGCAAGCCTTACAGATTCCTGCAGAACAACCATTTGATATTGAAATCCCAGATTTACCGGAACCTAATGAAGGTGAATTAATGGAAACATCCACAAATGTTTATCAATATGCCTTGCAAAATCAACCGGTGATAAAAGCGGCTAAGTACAGAAAAGAAAGCGCTGTTAGAGGAATAGGCGTTGCCAGAAGTGGATATTATCCTTCTTTAAGTCTAAATGCTGGAATATCCACGAATTATTCTGATGCGGCACCCGAACAATTCCCGGTTTTAGGTTCTGAAAACGTTACCATTACCAGACCTGTTGGGGTCGTTCAAAATACTGGTGAAGTCGTAGTAACACAACAGGAAGTTCCATCAGAATTTACTGAAAACACGTATTGGAATCAATTGGACTTTAACCAAAGAAGATTTTTAGGATTAAGTTTGAACATTCCTATCTTTAATAAATTTCAGGTTAAAAATAGTGTAGAACAAGCCATTATCAATCAGAAAAGAAGCGAATATCAATTAACAGCTGCTAAGAACCAATTGCAACAAACCATAGAGCAGGCTTATTTAGATGTAAAAGCAGCCGCAAAATCCTATGAAGCTTTAAAAAATAGTTTTGAAGCTTCGGAACTAACTTTTAAAAATGCAGAACAACGATTGGAGCTTGGTGCAACAGATGCGGTTGAATTCACACAAATAAAAAATGACTTCGAAAGAGTAAAATCCGATCTCATTCGAGCAAAATACGATTATATATTTAAACTTAAAGTACTGGACTTTTATCAAGGGAAACCTTTAAACTTTTAACCATGGCTAAGAAAAAATCAAATAAAAAAACATTATATATCCTAATTGGGATTGTCGTTATCTTAATAGTAGCGGCCATTATAGGAAAAAAATCTGGGGTAATCGGACAACCTCCTTCTACAACGGTGGAAGTTGATGAAGTACAAAAAAGAACCATTATTGAAAAAGTAAATGCTAGTGGAACGGTTCAACCTGTAGTAGAAGTAAAACTTAGCCCGGATGTGGCAGGAGAAATTACTGAATTGGCAGTTGAGGAAGGAGATCCAGTAAAGAAAGACGATTTATTGGTAAAAATCAGACCGGATAATTTTCAGAGTGCTTTAGAAAGAGCTCAAGCAAATTTAAACCAGCAAAAAGCAGCCTTAGCTCAAGCCGAGGCTGCTTTAGAGAGAGCTAAAGCACAATTGACGCAAACAAAACAAATCTTTGAGCGTCAGAAAAAACTTTATGAAGAAAAGGTGATTTCCACGGCAGATTATGAATCTGCTCTTGCGAATTACCAAGTCTCCCAAAATGATAAATTAGCAGCAGAAAAAAGCGTATTAGCTGCCAGATACACTGTGAAAAGTAGTCAGGCAACCGTTGATGAAGCTAGTGAAAACTTAAGACGAACTACCATTTACTCTCCGGTGGATGGTACTGTTTCAAAATTGAGTGTTGAGTTAGGGGAACGTGTGGTTGGAACCCAGCAAATGGCAGGAACAGAGATGATGCGTATTGCCAATTTGAATAATATGGAAGTTCGGGTAGATGTGAATGAAAATGACATCATCAGAATCAATATTGGTGATACAGCTAACATAGAAGTAGATTCTTATACTTATATGGAAAAAGAATTCAAAGGGGTCGTAACTGCCATAGCGAATACGGCAAATGAAAAAGCTTCACAAGATGCGGTTACCGAGTTTGAAGTAAAAGTAAAAATCTTGAATTCTTCTTATGAGGATTTAATCACTGAAGAAGGAGATTCTCCATTTAGGCCAGGCATGACAGCCAGTGTGGAAATCATGACCGAGACCAAAAAGGATATTTTAACTGTTCCGCTTTCTTCCGTTACTTTAAGAACTCCGGAAAATAAGAACGATTCAGCTGCTAAAGAGGTAGATATAAGAACTCCTAAAAAAGAGAAAGAAGTAGTTTTTGTAGTACTGGATGATAATACAGTAAAAATGACGGAAGTAAAAACCGGCATCAGCGATTTTGAATTCATTCAAATAGATGGTTTAGAACCTGGACAGAAAGTGGTAAAAGGACCATTCTTAGCTATTTCGAAAACATTAAAAGATGGAGATTTAATTGAAGTAAAGAATAAAGAGAAAGCCAAGAAAGACGAATAACCGAATTCAAAATTAAAGATATGAAAATGGCAGTTTAATCGACTGCCATTTTTTATTGTATCCCCAACACAATACCCGGAAAGAAATTACCCATGGTCAATAAGGATGGTTCTTGAGTTTCTACTGTAGCTAATTTGTAATTTATAGCGACTCCTATTTCTAAGTCTCTTAACTTAGTAAGTTCAAAGCCATAGATTAATTCTGACCTTAGTATTTTTGGTCCCTTTAAGAATTTCATTTCTTTTGCTTTTTGCTGCCATACAACAGCACTTATAGAAACAAATTTTGTTTTTTCCGGATTACTCCATTCCTTTTCTAATCCATAGGACATTCCCCAAACTGGCAATCCATTGATAGAGAAATTATAACCAAATTGCAGCATATTGCTAAAAAAACGACTTCCTGTGGCTATGGAGACATTAGATAAAAACAAATCTGTTGACCTGAAACTTAGGCGACCTTCACTTGCATCAATATTCAACAGGCCTAAAGGCACTCCGTTATTTTTTCGGCTTATGTTAATCAAACCGATCTGATTACCATTATTTACTTTGCTAAAATTGATTAAACCAATCTGCCAAGTATCGCTTAAAAGACTACTAAACTCATGACCAAAACCTGCAGTGCGTGCATAATTGAACAATCCTAATTGCAAGCCATTGGTCTGCCCATCTGAATAATTAAATAAAGGAGAAATCTGAAAACCTACCATCCCGATTTTAGATGTATTAATTAATCCTGCTATTTGAGCTCCTTCTAAATATCTTGATTTGTTGGTAAGAAAACCTAACTGAAAACCCGTAAAACCTGATTCTGCTGTATTAAACGTTGAAATTTGAGCTCCTGTCCCATCCCCAAATGTTTTATTGGCGATTGTGGCAAATTGAAAGCCCTTAAATGTACTCTCTAATTTCTCCTTCGGGTTAAGCTTATTATTAACTCCTGAAATATTGGCAAAACCAGCGAACTGAATACCCTGAAACTTATCATAATTATAATTGGAAATAAGTCCTAATTCAATACCGCTTACACTTCCTGTAACTCCCGATGTTAGATTTAGTGACAGTTTATAATGATTAGATATCTCATTTACTGTATGATTACTAAAACCAGGGAATGCAGATATATGAACTTTAGATTGTCTGGAATAGGATTGGGGGAAAAGTTTTATAGGTATTGCTATAAATAACAGAAGATAAATAATTCTGATAAAATTTTTCAAAGTAATTAGGCTTGATAGTCAAATTAAATAACGCTATTATGTTATAATATTTCAAAAATAGCACTATAATTTAAAAAAAATTATTTACATAAACATCAATATTAATTATTATCGATAAATACATCAATATTTTTATTTATTGATGATAATAACGATATTTATACTAGTTAAAGCATTCTAATGATAGCAGTCATAACAGGAGACATTATTAATTCCACTGAAAAAGCATCTGTAAATTGGTTAAAAGAACTGAAATCAGTTTTAAGTCAATATGGAAATAGTCCAGAAAAATGGGAAATCTATAGGGGAGACAGCTTTCAGTTGAAACTCCCCCTTGAAAAAGCAATTATAGCCGCCTTCCATATCAAAGCCACCATTAAACAAATTAAAAACAAGGATGTCAGAATGGGGATTGGAGTCGGAAAGGAAGATAATATATCTGAAAAAATATCAGAATCAAATGGTGCTGCCTATCGAAATTCTGGCTTATGCTTTGAGTCGCTAAAGAAAAGTAATATCGCAATTAAATCAAATGATGCTAACTGGGATGAGCCTTTAAATATAATGCTTGAATTAGTACTTTTAATTGCAGACAAATGGACTAAAAGCCAGGCTGAACTTATAAAAACAAGCATCGAAAACCCTGATAAAAATCAAAACCAACTTGCCAAACTATTAGAAAAAACTCAAAGCACCATAAGTATTTCTCTGGACAGAAGTGGATACGATGGCCTGCAAAGAGTACTTGAGTATTATAAGAAGCAAACCCAACTACTATGATTACATTTCTCCTCAAAACCTTAATTGCTCATGTATTAGGTGATTTTGTATTTCAATCCGACCAATGGATCAAAGATAAACAACTAAATAAAGCGAAATCAAAATTCCTTTATTTCCATATTGCCATTCATTGTATTATATTATTGCTTTTATTTAAATTCAATATTGAATTTTGGTTAGCCTTTATTGTAATTCCTATGAGTCATTATGTAATTGACCTCATTAAAATCCATCTTGAAGAAAGAATCAATTCTCGATATCTATTTAGCTTGGATCAACTAGCCCATTTATCAGTCATGCTAGCTATGAGCTGGCATTATTATCCCCAAGAATTAGTTTTCAATTTTCATCTTTCCGATTCTATTTATTTTCTGGCGTTATGTATTCTAATACTTACTTATGGAGTAGCCGTATTGATAAAAGTAATCATGTCGAAATGGGATTTACCGGAAGATTCAGATAAAGATTCATTATCAAAAGCAGGGAAATACATTGGCATTTTAGAAAGGCTTTTTGTTTTTTCTTTTGTTGTAATGCAAGAATGGCAAGCCATAGGATTTTTAATCGCTGCCAAATCCGTATTTCGATTTGGTGATTTGTCACGCGCAAAAGACCGAAAACTCACTGAATACATTCTAATTGGAACATTACTTAGCTTTGGTTTTGCTATTCTGATTGGATTCCTGTATGAAATCATGGTTAAAGAAATTTAAACCCTCCTCAAATAATCCATTCAAAAATAAAATTTTGAACTTTCACTTTACCATTTAAGTTTTTATGCTTTACTTTGGAATACTTATCCAGAAAGACTGAGGGATTGGGCCCTTTGAAGTCTTAGCAACCCTTCCAATGCATTAGCAAAAGGAAACGGTGCTAACTCCCATCTTGACCAAATCATAGGTCAGGAAAAGATAAGAAACAGCCTTTCTCACGGCCCTTTCTGGATGCAAATAATTAAATATTCAGAATGAGTCGATTTTCAAAAGATATTTTAAAGGAAAGAATTTTAGTGTTGGATGGTGCAATGGGCACTATGATTCAAAACTATAAACTCACGGAAGCCGATTACCGTGGAGAACGTTTTGCTGATTACGCTTCAGATTTAAAAGGTAATAATGATTTACTTTCTTTAACCCAACCTAAAATCATTAAAGATATTCACAGAGCGTATCTTAATGCCGGAGCAGATATCATTGAAACTAATACGTTTAGTGGAACTACTATTGCCATGGCCGATTACCAAATGGAAGATTTGGTATGGGAACTCAATGAGCAATCTGCAAGATTAGCTAAAGAAGTTACGGAAGAGTTTACAGATAGGCCAAGATTTGTAGCGGGTTCTATTGGCCCCACCAACAGAACAGCCTCTTTATCGCCAGATGTAAACAGACCTGGGTATAGAGCCACCTCATTTGATGAACTGAAAATAGCTTATAAAGAACAAGCTGAGGCCTTGGCTGCTGGTGGAGTAGATATATTTCTGGTAGAGACTGTTTTTGACACTCTCAATTGCAAAGCCGCTTTAATGGCCATTCAGGAATTGAAAGATGAGAAAGGTATTGATATTCCGGTTATGGTTTCCGGAACTATAACCGATGCCAGTGGTAGAACGCTTTCTGGGCAAACAGTAGAAGCCTTTTGGAATAGTATTCGTCATTTTCCTCTGCTAAGCGTAGGCTTCAATTGTGCGCTGGGTGCCGACCAATTAAAAGTCTATTTGCAACAATTGGCCAGAATTGCGGATGTAGCCATTTCCTGCCATCCTAATGCTGGTCTGCCCAATGAATTTGGTGAGTATGATGAAACACCTGGTCAAATGAGCGGGATTATCAAAAGTTATTTTGATGAAGGATTGGTCAATATTATTGGCGGATGTTGTGGTACTCAACCCGAACATATAAAAGCCATAGCTGACTACGCAAAAAATTCGAAGCCACATAAAATTTCCGGTCAGAAAAAATTAATGCGATTAAGTGGACTGGAGCCTTTATCCATCACTCCTGAACTGAATTTTGTTAATATTGGTGAAAGAACCAATGTTTCGGGTTCTAAAAAATTTGCCAGACTTATCCGTGATGAGAAATTTGAAGAGGCTGTTGACATTGCCGTTGACCAAGTAGAAGGTGGGGCTCAAATTATCGACATCAATATGGATGATGGTATGTTGGATGCGGTCAATGTACTTCCAAATTTCGTCAATCTTATTGCTTCTGAACCAGATATAGCACGGCTTCCTTTTATGATTGATTCATCCAAATGGGAAGTGATTGAGGCAGGCCTAAAATGCTTACAAGGTAAAGGAATTGTTAACTCCATCAGTCTTAAAGAAGGAGAAGAAGATTTTATTGCCAAAGCCAAAAAAATCAAAAGTTATGGATCGGCTGTAGTGGTAATGGCTTTTGATGAAGTAGGTCAAGCGGATACATTTGAAAGAAAAATCGAAGTTTGTAAGCGTTGCTATGATTTACTAGTCAATGAGGCAGAATTCCCCCCTGAAGACATCATCTTTGACCCCAACATCCTTACTATTGGAACAGGAATGGAGGAGCATGATAATTATGCAGTGGATTTTATCAATGCGGTTAAATGGATAAAAGAAAATTTACCACATGCCAAAACTAGTGGTGGAGTCAGTAATATCTCTTTTTCATTTAGAGGAAATAATGTGGTAAGAGAAGCCATGCATTCGGCTTTTCTATATCACGCTATCAAGGCCGGCTTGGACATGGGGATAGTCAATCCGGGAATGTTGGAGGTTTATGATGAAATCGATAAAGAATTACTGGATTATGTAGAGGATTTATTGTTCAACCGCAGATCAGATGCAACCGAGCGATTAATGGCCTATGCTGAAAATTTAAAGCCGGGGGAGAAAGCTGAAAAAGCAGCCCAAGAATGGAGAAGTTTAGAGGTTAATAAAAGATTAGAACATTCCTTAGTGAAAGGAATCACAGAATTTATTGATTCAGACACTGAAGAGGCTAGACAAAAAGCAGCAAAACCTTTAGATGTTATTGAAGGTCCATTGATGGACGGAATGAATGTGGTGGGTGATTTATTTGGTGCTGGTAAAATGTTTTTACCTCAAGTGGTCAAAAGTGCTAGGGTAATGAAAAAGGCGGTGGCTTACCTTTTACCCTATATAGAAGCAGAAAAGAAAGCAAACCCATCGGGAGAGCAGAAGGCCGGAAAAGGCAAAATTCTAATGGCCACCGTAAAAGGCGATGTACATGATATAGGTAAGAATATAGTAGGTGTAGTTTTGGCTTGCAATAATTATGAGATTATTGATTTGGGGGTGATGGTGCCTTTAAATAAAATATTGGAAGAAGCCGAAAAGCACCAAGTTGACATCATAGGATTGAGCGGATTGATTACACCTTCATTAGATGAAATGATTTACGTGGTGGAGGAAATGGAAAAAAGAGGCTTAAAAACTCCGGTTATGATTGGGGGAGCTACTACTTCTCGTATTCATACTGCCGTGAAAATTAAACCGAATTATAATGGGCCAGTAATTCACGTAAATGATGCTTCTAGATCTGTGACAGTCGCGGGTAAGCTTTTAGGGAAAGATAAAGAAGAATTTTATAAAGAAATAGAAAAGGAATATGCTGAAGCAAAAGCCGGCCATGGCAAAAGAGGTGAAGCCAAGAATTATGTAAGCATAGATGAAGCACGTTCCAATAAATATCAAGTTGATTGGGACAGTTATCAACCGCATGCTCCTAAAAAAATTGGTTCACAGGTATTAAAGGATTATGACCTTAAGGAAATAGCGGAATATATCGACTGGACTCCTTTTTTCCAGACTTGGGAAATGAAAGGGCGTTATCCGAAAATATTAGATGATCCTGAAAAAGGTGTTGAGGCTAGAAAACTCTTTGCTGATGGGCAGCAGATGTTGAAGGAAATCATTGATAATAAATTACTGTCTGCAAATGCTATTTTTGGGCTATACCCTGCGCATACTAAAAATCATGATAGCATAGAAGTTTTTGCGGATGCCAATAAAACGCAAAAGCTAACTGAATTCCATACGCTCCGACAGCAAAATAAAAAGGGTGAGAAAAATCTTAATTATGCTTTTTCTGATTTCTTAGCTCCCTCTGAAGCTAACTATACCGATTACATGGGCTGTTTTGCCGTGACTACAGGAATTGGACTGGATAAAATAACAGCAAAATATGAAGCTGAACATGATGATTATAATAGCATTATGGCAAAAGCATTGGCAGATAGATTAGCCGAAGCCTTTGCTGAGCTCTTGCACAAAAAGGTAAGAACTGAATACTGGGGCTATGCTAAAGATGAGGCATTAGATAACGAAAGCTTGATAAAAGAACAATATAAAGGAATCAGACCGGCTCCAGGCTATCCTGGTTGCCCTGACCATACCGAAAAGATCACTTTATTTGATTTATTGGATGTAGAAAAGAAAACAGGCATCATGCTTACCGAAAACCTAGCCATGTTGCCAACCGCTTCAGTTAGCGGATTCTATTTTGGTCATCCTGAAAGTCGCTACTTTGGTCTTGGAAAAATCGGAAAAGATCAAGTAAAGGACATAGCCAAACGAAAAAACCAGACATTTGAAGAAATAGAAAGATGGTTGCGACCAAATCTAAACTTCTAACAGAATATAGATCCTAGAACCTAGACAATAGACATGTCTTGATTCTAGGTTCTTGAATCTAAAATCTAACTTATGAAAGTAACAGAACATATAAATAACGCAAAAAATACCGTATTCTCTTTTGAGATTTTACCTCCTTTGAAAGGACAGAATATTAAGGCTTTATTTGAAAATATTGAACCACTGATGGAATTTAAGCCTCCTTTTATTGATGTAACTTACCATAGGGAGGAATATGTATATCGGGATAAAGGTAACGGCTTATTAGAAAAGCGAACCACCCGTAAAAGACCAGGAACGGTCGGAATCTGTGCTGCCATTAAAAACCGATTCGATATCGACACAGTGCCCCATATCATCTGTGGTGGCTTTAGCAAAGAAGAAACAGAAAATGCATTAATAGATTTAGATTTCTTGGGTATAGATTCAGTTTTGGTTTTGCGAGGAGATCCTATAAAATCAGAAAATAAATTTGTTCCCGATCCCAATGGACATGCTTATGCTATTGAACTCATGGAGCAAGTAGTAGATATGAATAACGGTCGATACATTGACGAAGAATTGCAATCAGCTACTCCTACAGATTTCTGCATAGGTGTTGCCGGCTATCCGGAAAAGCATTTCGAAGCGCCCAGTATGAAATCTGATTTAAAGATTTTAAAACAAAAAGTAGAAAGAGGAGCGGAATATGTGGTGACTCAGATGTTTTTCGATAATCAAAAATACTTTGAATTTGTAAATTTATGTCGAGCAGAGGGGATAAATGTCCCCATCATCCCTGGCTTGAAACCTATTACATCACTTAAGCAAATGTCTGCATTACCGAGAACGTTTTATTTGGATTTGCCAGATGATTTGGTAGATGAGTTGGAAAAGTGTAAAGATAATGCCGCTGCAAAGGAAGTGGGAATTGAATGGTGCATTCAACAATCAAAAGAATTGATTGAATTTGGAGCACCTTGTTTACATTATTATTCAATGGGTAAATCTGACCCTATTTATAGAATTGCTGAAGGGATTTTTTAAAAAATCAACTTTTCCAAAGTTTAGAACTTTGGAAATGTTAATTAAAGTGACAAAAATTAATACTACTTCGCCAAGCTTGCATTAGAAATGAAACCTGTCAGGTTTGTAATTGAAAATTAAAGATGAAAACACGATCATTTTACTACTTTAATTTAGATAAACCTGACAGGTTTTGATAAAGGCACAAATATGAAAAAGAAGGATTAATACAAAGCAGGAAACTGCTCTGGATCAAACTCATGCATCATGGCATAAACTCTTTCAAAAACATCCTCTATTTGTGGTTTACTGAAATAATCTCCATCTGAAGCATATGCTGGTCTGTGCTCATTTGAAGAAATCGTAATAGGTTGCGCATCTAAGTATTTATAAGCTTTCTGCTCTTCCAATACTTTCTGCATCATAAAACCAGTAGCTCCACCCGGAACATCCTCATCAGCAAAGACCACTCTATTGGTCTTCTTAACCGATTCCACAATGCTGTGATTAATATCAAATGGCAATAAAGTCTGTACATCTATTACCTCACAAGAAATTCCCTGATCTGCCAATTGATTGGCTGCATCCATTACCACTCTACACATTGATCCATAAGTCACTATGGTTACATCACTTCCTTCTCTAATCACTTCTGGCTGACCTAAAGGAACTGTAAATTCCCCAACATTTTCTGGTAAGGATTCTTTTAGCCTATAGCCATTTAAGCATTCTATAATTAATGCAGTATCATCGGATTGCAACATTGTATTGTAAAATCCAGCTGCCTGAGTCATATTTCTTGGAACTAATACATAAATCCCGCGGATTGCATTTAAAATCATACCCATTGGCGAGCCTGAATGCCAAACGCCTTCTAATCTGTGTCCTCTGGTTCGGATAATTAATGGTGCTTTCTGACCGCCTTTAGTTCTGTATTGAAGACTAGCCAAATCATCAGACATAATCTGAATGGCATATAATAAATAATCCAAATATTGAATTTCAGCAATCGGTCTTAAACCTCTTAAAGCTGTTCCAATTCCTTGCCCTAAGATGGTACATTCGCGAATACCAGTATCCATCACTCGCAAATCACCATACTTTTCCTGTAAACCAGCAAAAGCTTGGTTAACATCTCCAATTTTTCCAACATCCTCTCCAAAAGCAAAAACCCTTTGGTCACGAGCTAAAGCTGCATCAAAGCAAGCCTGCAATACTTCTCTACCATCTACTTTTTTAGGATCATTAGAATACTCAGCATTTACAACTTCAACTTTTAAAGCAGATTCATCCGATTCACTATATAAATGAGAGCTGTAACGATCATGTCCTTCTTCATTTACCGCTTTCAACCAATTAATTAGCTTTTGCTTTGCTTCTCCTTCGTGTTTGATAACCAATCGCAATGCTTTTTTTACAGCCTTTATATTATCCAATCTTAATGGATTCATGGCTGCTTTTAGTTCTGAAG
Organism: Marivirga sp.; assembly: GCF_051117495.1. Lineage (NCBI taxonomy): Bacteria > Pseudomonadati > Bacteroidota > Cytophagia > Cytophagales > Marivirgaceae > Marivirga > Marivirga sp. Next base: position 48,941 of record NZ_JBNPEF010000025.1, read on the forward strand.
CTAATTCAGAAATCTCATTTTGACCCGTTTCTTCAGCTAAATTATTTAATAAGCCTAAAGCTTCTTTCTGCTGATCTTTAATTTCACCAATAAATGCTTTCCATGCGGCATCTTTAGCCTCTTTAGCTGTTTTCTTTGCTTCCTCTTCAATTTTATCCAACTCATCTGCCGAAGCCAGTTTATTATCTAGGATATATTTTCTGAATTGATTTAAACAATCATATTCTGCCTCCCATTCCAGTCTTTCTTTTGACTTATAACGCTCATGAGAACCCGAAGTAGAATGCCCCTGAGGTTGTGTCATTTCCAATACATGAACCATTGACGGAACATGTTCTTCACGAGAAATTTTAGCTGCTTTTTGATAAGTATCTATCAATGCTTCATAATCCCAACCTCTGACAGTCAAGATTTCATAACCATTTTTATCTTTTGATCTTTGAAAACCAGCTAAGGCCTCAGAAATACTACCTTTTGTAGTATGAAATTCTTGAGGGACACTTATTCCATAATGATCATCCCAAATGGAAATCAACATTGGGATTTGGAGTACCCCAGCTGCATTTATAGATTCATAAAACATTCCTTCCGAAGTAGAAGCATTACCTATGGTTCCGAAAGCCACTTCATTTCCATTAATGGAGTATTGTTCAAATTCTTTTTTATTTAATTCTTTATTTTCCCTGAATAACTTCGAAGCAAAAGCCAAACCCACCAATCTTGGCATTTGTGCAGCAGTAGGCGAAACATCAGAAGAGCTGTTTTTACTTTCCGTTAACTTCGTATATTTCCCAGCTTCATCCAACATTCTGGTAGCAAAGTGACCGTTCATTAGTCTTCCTGCCGAAGCAGGATCGGCATTTACGTCTGTATGGGCATAAAGCTGCGCAAAATATTCCTGTATGCTCAATTCACCAATAGCAAACATGAAAGTTTGATCTCGATAGTAACCAGAACGGAAATCTCCATTCTGAAAGGATTTAGCCATTGCCAATTGAGCCAATTCTTTACCATCTCCAAAGATGCCAAATTTGGCCTTGCCCATAAAAACCTCTTTTCTTCCCATCAAACTGGCATGCCTACTCTCCCATCCTAAACGGAAATCGTTTAGAACTTCTTTCTTAGAAATACTCAATTTATTCTTTTTATTGCTTTTGGTGGTTGTCATCAGCTTTGTGTTTTTATCAAATTTAAAGACTTACTTTTTAAGTAAGCTCAACAAAAATAACCAAAATGATGAGGCTTTCAAATCCTAATTTGACAGTTGAGCCTAACAACTGTTTGGAAAGCATAAGTCAGTTTATATTTTCGGCTTTTTTCATTCTGTCAAAATAATATTCCACCAAACATTAACCAACTATATGTATTCAAAATAAAATATTAATTTGATTTAAAAAATATTCAATATACCACCTTAAAAAACCGTGAGCAAATACAGGAAATTCTTTTGTTTGCTTTATATTTGCCCCCATTAGGAAACATTAAAATTATTTTGTTATGATCATTGGGGTACCAAAAGAAATCAAAAACAATGAAAACCGTGTCGCCTTGACACCGGCCGGTACACAGGAGTTGGTCAAAAGAGGCCACCAAGTATTTGTACAGGCTACTGCCGGAGAAGGTAGTGGTTTTTTGGATGCAGATTATGTAGAATCAGGTGCTCAAATTTTACCTGACATTCAAAGCACTTATGCGAAAGCTGAGATGATTATGAAGGTAAAAGAGCCTATTGAAGAAGAATATGAATTGATTAAAGAAGATCAGTTGGTGTTTACTTATTTCCATTTTGCGGCTTACGAAGATTTAACCAAAGCAATGATCAAAAATAAGTCGATTTGTTTGGCTTATGAAACAGTAGAGAAACCAGATAGAAGCTTACCGCTTTTGGTACCTATGTCGGAAGTAGCCGGAAGAATGTCTATTCAAGAAGGCGCAAAATACTTAGAGAAACCATTAAAAGGTAGAGGGATCCTATTAGGCGGTGTACCTGGTGTTCGTCCAGCTAAAGTTATGATTATGGGTGGTGGCGTTGTAGGAACAAATGCTGCTAAAATGGCTGCCGGTATGGGCGCTGATGTTACTATCATGGATGTAAGCCTACAGCGTTTACGATATTTGGATGATGTGATGCCTGCTAACGTAAACACTTTTATGTCAAACGAATATAACATTCGTGAGATGTTGCATAGAGTTGATTTAATTATTGGAGCAGTTTTAATCCCAGGTGGAAAAGCACCACACTTAATCACTCGTGATATGTTGAAAGAAATGAGACCAGGAACTGTTCTTGTTGACGTTGCCGTTGATCAAGGTGGATGTATTGAAACATGTAAACCGACCACTCACCAAGATCCTACTTATATCATTGATGATGTAGTGCACTATTGTGTGGCCAATATGCCGGGAGCTGTACCTTACACTTCTACTTTGGCTTTAACCAATGCTACACTTCCTTATGCAATTCAACTTGCTGATAAAGGATGGGTAAAAGCTTGCCAAGAAAATAGGGAATTGGCTTTAGGATTAAATGTAATAAAAGGTGATGTGGTTTATGATGCTGTTGCAGAAGCTTATGACTTAGAACATGTTCCATTTGAGAAGTATTTGGGAGATGTTTGGGGAAAGCTATAATTCCATAAAAACATCCCAAAAAATATAATTAAATCCCACTTGCAAAACAAGTGGGATTTTTTTGACTTTAATCCGCTTTAAAATTGTAGGACGCAGTAAATAACATAATTTGAGTTTCTCTTTTTCTGGTAAAAGTTTGTTCAAAACCAGGACCGAAATTTTCTCCCCTGAAATTACGGGTATCAAATAAATCCCTAAAACTAGCACTTAAGGTCAATTGCTTATCAAAGAAATATCTTTGCAAACTTCCATCTATATAATAACGGGCTAAATCTCTACCTTGTGCCTCAATCTCAGGAGCAAAATAATTACCAGTGAATTGTAAGTTAATATCCAAAGGCAAACTAATATCTGTTGTTACCTTTGCATACCAAGAAAGTCCACTATTAGGCTCCTCTGCTCCAATATTTGTACCATCAATAATAGATTGAAATATTGAGTAACTTGCATTAACATTCCACCAGTTGGCTATTTCCGTGGTATTTATAAATTCCAAACCATAGAAGTTACCAGTATTCAAGTTCTGAGGACCTCGATAAGAAATACCATCCTCTACCCTTACAATCCAATCAACTTGATTGTTTATTCTTCTGTAAAAGGCATTTGTTGTTAAGGTAAAACCACCATTTTGGTACATGTGCCCAAGTTCAAAAGAATTAATATACTCCGGCTGAAGATTGGGTTCTCCTACCCTTACATTTAATGAATCGGCAAAATCAGGGAATGGGTTTAAACGCCAAGCTCTAGGACGATCAATTCTTCTGGAATAAGTAGCTTTTACTGTATTATTATCATTTACATGATAAGCTAATTGTACACTTGGAAAGAAATTTAAATATTGTTGACTATTAAACAGATCCTCTTCTTCTACTAAAGAAGTATTAACATTTGATAACTCATTCTCTAAAATTGTCTGCTCTGCTCTTAACCCGACTGCATAATTAAAATTTGGCAAGCTATCCGAATAAATACCATACAATGCATGAATCTGATCTTGATAAATGAACCTATTACTTATACTATCATAAGGACTGATTTCACCAGAATTTTCTATTAGTCCATAGATATAATCATTATCAAATTTCCTGAATATTGATTTATATCCCGTTTCTAAAAGACCTCCTATAATAGGCGTTGCATAGTCCACCTGAATAACTGATGTATTTCTAAATTCATCGGTAGTACTTCCTTCCGTTCTGTTAGGATCCCCTTCAGCAATCAGTCTATTGTTAAAGATAGCTATATTTTGATCTTCCACTTGATCTCGGATAGAAACACTTGCTGAGGCTCTGAAAAATTTATCTTTATCATCAAAATCTCTTTCATAAATCAAGGCATTGTCATAGGTGTAATTCTCTTCAGTTTCGGTATTATTTCTGACATATCGAGTCAAAAACTCTTCCGTATCAAGATTTTGTATAAACGCACTGCTGGATTGAAAATCATTTTCATCCTCCGTATTAAATACACCCTCAATACTCAGCTTATTTTGACCCCAAAAATAATCACCACCATAATTTATTGTATGTTCTTGATCCTCGTTTCTACTCTCCTGTTCTTGTCTGAAAAGTTCATTTTCACCATCAAATGAACTTCTTCTTTCAGTTTCTCTACTACCCACTCTTGGCCATTGCCTAAAGCTATAGCCACCATAAACCGCAAATTTGGTAGTCCTTCTTGATAAACTAACGTTTGAATTGGTTCGCATTCTGGTTCCCATAGTAAGTTCTGCTCTTGCAGTTGTGCCCAAGTCTTCCCCTCTTTTCAACTTGATATTTATAACACCACCATCTGAGGAAGCATCATATTTTGCATTGGGATTATTAATGATCTCCACTTCTTCTATTGCACTTGCCGGAATTTGCTCTAAATCTGTAGCTAATGCTGAATTCCTACCATCAATCAGTACATTAGTGCTTCCACTTCCACGCAAAGACACACTCCCATCATCGGAAACATTTACGGATGGCGTATTTCTTAGAATATCCAGTAAAGATCCTCCAACATTGGCTATGGTTTGGTCTGGTTTAATAGTCATTCCTTCCATAGTCGCCAAAACGGGTGTTTTTCTTTCGTTTCCTTTCACCACCACTTCTTCCATAATTTCTTCCTCAACAGAAAGACCTATTTCACCCACATCCAAACCACTTTCAGGAATATTTACTTGTTCTTCATAGTCTTTATAACCTACAAATGAAACCACAATTCTGTATTTGCCGGGTTCAATGGGAATGCTAAAACTACCATCATCTTTTGTGGTGGCACCCGTAACAGGAGAATTAGAATTTTCTTGATAAAAAGCGACTTGAGCAAAAGGAATCACTTTCCCGGAATCTGGATCCGAAACCACCCCTTCAACCATTGCATTTTGACAAAAAACTGGATTTATAAATAATAAGGATATTACTGAAATTAAGATATACTTCATTAGACTTTTTCTATGTCGGTACATTGAATTGAACTATTAAGAAGTGTAAAAGTTTAATTTCATGACCATTTCTTCAAAAACTTAATGTAAAACAAGATTTATTAAAATTAAATAGGGTCTGCTTAAAAAGTATCGGGCGCGTCATGTACAATCGAGCGAATTGAAGATGTATGTTTTATACCTCAATCTTCGGCCGGGCACTACATGGCGTGCATGAGGCTAAAGCACTATATTAAATATACTTTTTCAGTTGGCTTTTTTTAAGCAAACCCTAAATAACTGTTGTTTTAACTCATTCATTTTAAACGTTTTGTCATTTTCTTAGTTAATACTGAAACAATTAAAATGAATAAACAAACCTCTGTCTTCTGGGGAAACCTTTATCAGCGCCTGCTTTCAGAAAAAATGAAAGAAAGAAGCGAAAAGGTGATCATCATCATAGCCATAATTGGATTTTTTATTCATTTAAGCTTAATTATATTAAATAAAATCGGATTATTTGAATCCACTTATTCAAGCAGTCTTCTGGATAATCCAATAGCTTCTATTTATACTCCTTTTTCGTTTATTTTAGTTTATGAAGTGTATTTATTAGTATATTTTCTTCCAAAATCAATCACCATTTATATTGGTAAGCAGTATGAAATCATTCTTTTGGTGTTAATTCGCAGGTTATTTAAAGATTTATCTCAGCTAGATCTAGAAAGCAGTTGGTTTAGCAGTAAGGATGATTTGCAGTTCACCTACGACATAGGAGCCTCACTTATAATTTTCTCATTAATATTTATATTCTACTATCTAAATGGTAAAAGAGCTTCCGTTCAAAAAGGAGAAATTCCTCAAAGAGAACAGACTCAAAAATTTATTGAAACCAAGAAGAGATTTGCTGTATTGTTAATCCCTGTTTTATTTGGATTGGCTGTTTATAGTTTTGGGGATTATTTTTATCAAGTATTTTTTACTGCCTCCCATAGCATAGATTCCATTAAGGACACCAATAATATATTCTTTGATGAATTTTTTACCATACTAATTTTAAGTGATGTCTTACTGTTATTGGTTTCTTATACACATACCTCAAGTTTTCGGTCTGTCATAAGAAATTCAGGATTTGTGATTTCTACTATTTTAATTAAAATTTCTTTTAGCACGGATGGCATCTTAAATGATATATTAGTGGTTTCGGCCATCACATTCGGAGTATTGATTTTATGGATTCACAATTTCTATGAAAAAATAGAGCTCCCAAATGAAATATAATTAGATTTCCGCCACACATTTTAATTCAATGGCAATTGGAGTTGGTAAGGCATTCACTTCCACAGTAGTTCTGCAAGGTTGAATATCTTTAAAATATTTGGCATAAACTTTATTGAAAGAGGAAAAATCGTCTTTCATATTGGTTAAAAATACTTGCACGTCCACCAATTTATCCCAGCTACTTCCACAGTCTTCCAATATCATCCTTACATTTTCAAAAACAGATTCGCACTGGGTTTCAATATCATAATAAACAATTTCACCTTTATCATTCAGTTCTACACCTGGAATGCTTTTACTATCCTTTTTTCTGGGACCAACTCCTGATAAAAACAATAAGTTACCCACTTTACGGGCATGAGGATATAAACCTACAGGAAGAGGTGCTCTATCTGAATTTCTTATTGTATTTTCCATTATGCTACTGTTTTTGGTAATTGACTTTTCACTCGTTTCGCCTGATTGATATGTCGCTTAGTATGACGCATCATAATATACAATTGCTCGCCCACATTAAATTTCAATAATTTACTCAAGGGGCTATAAGTATGCACATGCTGATGATCATAAGCACAAGCCTTGCGGGCAATGCTAATAATTTCCTCTTGTAATTGTAAAAATTCTTTAACGGTTTCCATTCCGTTTTCCACCTTATTTTCCTTTACGGGTTTGAAAAGCTTCGGAGCGGGTACTTTCCATTTGTATTTTGGATCCACACCATAAAGAAACAATTTTCCAGTAATAGAAAAGTTGATAGGGTATTCAATCGTTTTAACTTCAGCTTTTTGCAATCGCTTCTCAATGTCTTTAATGTAAATCGAATTAGCAATGATGATATGTTGTAAACACTCTGCTATCGACCATTTATCTGGTGCTGGTTTCCAAATTAATTCATCTTCGCTTAAATCTTGAAACTCATTGATAGTAGTTTCTTCTATTTCTTTTAAGTCTTTTATAACATCTTTTAGCCAAATCATAATTGCTTATCGGATTTTGAGGAGAAAGGTTATTGAAATTAACACTTCTTTCAATCATTAGGTAATTGCAAATATTCCAAATCTTTATTAGTGTCCCATGATCGCAATACCTCTATGGCATCTGATGTATTTCTGTAAAAGATCAAATACTTTTTCAATGGTTTAACTCTAACATTTTTATAATCTGTGATTTTTCCAGATTCAGGAAAAAGGCTTAGTTGAAATACAGAATGATCAAATTGCTGTTCAAGTTTATAGCAATAATCAAAGTTCTTATTACGATTACTCCAATATTCGTAAATATCCAGTTTATCATAAATGGCTCTTTTAGACCATCTTATTTCTTTTTGAACCATTCCTCAACTATACTTTTTGCCTCCTCATTTGAATGAGACCCTTCTGATTCAATAGATTGAATTCCATTTTCAATTACATCCTTTTGAGCATCAGATAATTGAAAAACATCTTTAGAACTTGACTCAAAATCAATCAAGTCTATAATCTCTTTAAGCAAATCTTCATTTTCAATTTGCTTAATCCTTTGAATTAATTTTTCCTTCAACATTTTATTGTGTATTTATCTAATCAACAGAAACAAGTTGATTAAAGTTGTTGAAATATTAAATTAAAGCAATCAATTTTTCTGAATAAATTCATCCATTTGGGTTGAATACCAAGTTCCAAAACCCAGTTCTTTGTTGTGCTGAAATCCCATTAAATGCCCTCCATCATAAATTTCTATTTCTGATTTTACACTAAATTCATGTCTATTTGAATTAGCATCCTGAGCTGTGGTTATTTTGTCATCTTCTCCTGTAAAAAGCAAAATCGGAATATTGATTGCCTTCCATTTTTGGATATAGTCATCAGATTCAATTGGTGAAAAAGTTTCTTTTCCCTTTAGAGATTTTATCCTTTGAATATGCTCATTTGGACTATAGACAAATGCATCGTAAATCAGAAAGTCTATTTTATTCTTGATCTTCTCATAAGCATAGGTCGTGACCATCGTGCCCATTGACAATCCCCAAATCCCTAGACTTTTATCTTTAAATCTTTTATCGGTAAAATCTACCATTGCTTTTAAGTCATATGAAAACTCTAGATGGAATAGATTATTAGGCTTAATTTCAAAATCAGAACTTTTGCCAAATCCTCGATAATCAAAGGTGATGACAGTATAGCCTAAATTCGCCAAAATGGAAGCATGATATACAAAATAGGACATATTCCCAGCATCGGGATATGCCAAAATCAAAACCTCATCTTTCTCACTATCAGTATTAGGTGCATAAATCCAAGTATTTAAACCATATCCGTCTTCTGTGGTAACCGTTAACTCTTCATATTCCCAGCCAATGGAATCGGGAGTTAAAATATATTCTTTGTCAGGATCAATTGCTAATAGGTTTAATGGGAGGAAAAGGAGGATTAGGATAATTTTCATGATTAAAGAATCTGTTTGGAATCAAATTACAATTAGTTTAACGATTTTAAACTATCAGAATAATAAAATAAATTGAGCAAAATTTTGTAAATTCATATTACAAAATAAATAAGAAGACATGGGAACCATAGAATTAAAATCAAATCTTCATAAAATTTTAGATCGTATTGATAACGAACAATTATTACAAACAATTTACGATTTCCTTAAGCAAAGTGAGGGTGCTGAAGAAGGTCACATTTGGAAAACTTTGACAGAAGAACAAAAAAATGAAGTTTACTTATCATACAAGGAATCTCAAGACGATAAAAAACTAATTAATTGGGAAAGAATTAAGAAAAAGTATTAATGGAAATTTACGTTACCCCAAGAGCCGAAAAGGATTTCGACTCAATAGTAGAATATTTGAAATTAGAATGGGGTGAAAATACAGTAAAAGAATTCATTCATAAAGTAGATGAAATCCTTAAATTAGTTAAAAGCTTCCCTTCAATTGGACAAGCAGAAATAAATGATATTAGGGGTTTACAATTAACTCCACAGACTAGAATGCTTTACAGGATAAGAGAACAAAAAATTATTATTCTTTCCTTTTTTGACGTGAGGCAAGACCCAGAGAAAAAACTATAGATATTATTCTACCTAATATTTTTAACCATTCATTTAATGCCCGAAATCATAGACCTAAGCCAAGAAATTTATGAGGGAATGCGTGTTTTTAAAGACCTTCCTCAGGTTAAAATGGAAATCCATAATTCACATGAAGAATGGGCTGGCATTCAAAATCCTCAAAAAAGAACTCCTGCTGTTCATAAATTAGAATTGGGTGAACATACGGGCACTCATGTGGATGCCATCAATCACATGGCACAACAATATGAAGGTCAGTCTATTGATAAAATGCCTTTATCTATGTTCTATACCGAGGGAATTTGTTTAGACTTCTCACATAAAAATCTAGCAGAACTAATAGAACCTCATGAAGTTGAATTGGCTTGTAAAAAAGCGAATGTAGAAATCAAAAAAGGTGATACTGTTCTTCTATATACTGATCATTATAGAAAGCATTTCAACAAAGCAGATTGGGGAAATGGCCCTGGTATTTCAGCTAAAACAGCTAGGTGGTTAGGAGAACAAAAGATTTCAGCTTTTGGGGTTGAAACCATGTCTCCAGGTGTTAGAAAAATTTCCAATAGAGAAGTCCATGAAATTTGCGGTGAATTAGGCTTCACACATTATGAAAACATGATCAATCTGCATCAACTTATCGGAAGAGGAAGATTCCGTTTTATCGCATTTCCTTTAAAAATAAGAGGTGGCACGGGTTCTCCTGTTAGGGCTGTGGCTATTTTTGAGTAAAAAAAGCGATGATATTCAAACCATCGCTTTCCATTTTTTAGCTATTCATTATATCCTCAATCTCATCAATTTCAATTGGGATATTGCCCATCATGTCATGGTGACCATCTTTAGTGATGACTACATCATTTTCCAAACGAATACCTAAGCCTTCATTTTGAATATAGATTCCCGGCTCGATGGTGAATACCATGCCTGGCTCAAATTCTCTATAAATATTACCAACATCATGAACATCCAATCCGATGTGGTGAGAAGTACCGTGCATGAAATATTTTTTATAAGCAGGATTAGCCGGGTCCTGATTCTTGATATCAGTTTTATCCAATAAGCCTAAGCCTAACAACTCGCTTTCCATCAGTTTGCCCACTTCTTTATGGTATTCTGGAATTCTGTTACCTGGTGTTAAGATTTTATAACACTCTTTCATAACCCTTAAAACAGCATTATAAACATCTTTTTGGCGTTGAGTATATCTTCCATTAACAGGAATTGCACGAGTCATATCGGCATTGTAATTACCATATTCTGCTCCCACATCCATCAATAACAATTCACCATCCTTGCAGACATCCTTGTTCTCGATATAGTGTAAAACACAAGCATTAGCTCCGGAGGCCACAATTGGTGTATAAGCAAATCCTTTAGAGCCTTGTCGTACAAATTCATGTAAAACTTCAGCCTCTACTTCATATTCTTTCACTCCCGGCTTTACAAATTTCAAAGTTCTTCTGAAGGCATCTTCTGTAATTTTACAAGCTCTTTCCATTTGCGTGATCTCCTGAGGATCTTTAATCGCTCTTAAATCATACAAAATAGGGGCTGCTTTTCTGTACTGATGTGCAGGATATCTTTCTTGCAACCATTTGATGAAACGCATATCTCTTGTTTCAACAGGAGTGGCATTTCTGATATGTTCATTGGTGTTGATGAACACCTGCTCAGCTTCTGCCATCAAGGTATTGAAAACGGTTTCAAATTGTGATAACCACATCACAGTTGGGATACCTGAGGCGGCTGTGGCTTCTTCTTTGGTATATTTATGCCCCTCCCAAACGGCTATGTGCTCATTGGTTTCCGTTACAAACAAAATTTCTCTCCAGCTATCATTATCAAAATCAGGAAATAAAACCAAAATGCTTTCTTCCTGATCAATGCCAGTCAAGTAGAATAAATCACTGTTTTGCCAGAAAGTCATAGTACCATCTGCATTCATGGGCATTACATCATTGGAATTGAAAACTGCCAAAGAACGAGCCGGCATTTGTTTCATGAAATTTTTGCGGTTCTTAATATAAAGAGACGAATCTAAAGTTTTGTATCTCATAAATTTAGTTTTTATATCAAATAAATCGTTTTTGCTTCGTAAATTTCAAATTTACATTTTATTATTTCTTTCAACATGTTAAAACAGGCTTTTTTCAAGACTATATTATTCTTAATTCCATTGTACCTGCTTTCGATTGTAGTTTTAGCACAACAAAAGTATTGGTTGGAATTTGATATTGTAGAAATGGGTAATCAAAATACTCAAATTGAGTTCTTAAAAGAAAATTTAAAAAATGAATACGGGAATGAACTTGAATTCCATTATCAGTCGAAATGGCACCCGGTAATAAGTATCACACTAAAAAAAGAATTAGTCGATCAATTAGACAATCATGAATTAATTAAAAGCATTCAACCTCAAAAAGAACTTCAAGCACTTTCAATTGAAAGTGCAACGCTAATTGAATATTCTTATGCTTTAGAACAAATAAAAGCTCATTATATCACTGATAGTATGGGCTTAAGTGGAATGAATATAAAAATAGGCGTAATTGATGGCGGTTTTATGGATGCAGATGTAGAACCCTCTTTAAAACATTTGGTAGAAAACAACCAAATCAAATTCTTTCAGGACTATTTATTAAAAGGAAATAAAGATCCCTTTTATGGAAAAAGAATGGCTGGTGACGACCATGGCACTCAAGTCTTAAGAATGATAGCGGGATCTGACAATGGGACTTCTATAAAATACGGTATGGCTGAAAATGCAGAACTATATTTGGCAAGAACAGATCATGGGATAAGGGAAAGAAGATTAGAAGAAGATTATTGGGTGGCCGCACTTGAGTTATTCTATGATATGGGCATTAGATTGGTAAATTCTTCTTTAGGCTATACGGATGGTTTTGATAAAAGAAAGGAGAATCATAATAAAAAGGAAGTCAACGGAAAAAGCAGTATGATTACCAAAACAGCTCAATCTGCAGCAGAAAAAGGAATGTTGATTGTGAGCGCAGCTGGAAATGACGGACATAAAAAATGGGAAGTCCTTTCTTTACCCTCCGATGCTAAAGATGTATTAACAGTCGGCTCTGTCCGTTTTGATGATTGGTCTAAAATCTACTATTCATCCATTGGGCCTGAGAAATTAGCATACGTAAAACCCGATGTTGTTTGCTTTGCTGCCAATGGCACTTCATTTTCAGCTCCGGTGATTACAGGGTTAGCCGCATGTATTTGGGAATACGACAGCACCTTAAGCAATTTAGAAGTAATTGATATCATTAAAAGGAGTAGTCATTTGGCAGATAATCCTAATAATTACATTGGATATGGGGTTCCGGATAGTAAGAAAATAACATCTATCTTAAATCACGAAAAACCAGAATCAATTTCACAAACAATTAGTTCGTCTCAAAATTTTATAGAAATTGAAATCCCCGTAAAAACTGAAATGGTTGTCATTTATCATAAAAAGGATAGCATAAATGTAATAGAACAGAAATCCATCAAAATTGAGGAAGGGCAAACGCTTTTAAAAATAAAAAAAATAGATACTGCTAATTACACTACTGTTGTAGGCCAAGATAAGTTTCAATTCGAGGTGGAATGGAAATGATACTAATTTATTCAGAAACCAATTTATCAAGCTCCCGGCTTAATCTTAGCATATTAGCTTCGTGAACCTCCTTCAAAGTAACGGTTTTGCCTCCGTAATTACCCGCCCTAGGAGCTCCTAACAAGACATTTTCTATAATACCATCGGAATGTATAGTGAAAGTGGCGGGAAATGGAAATATACTTTGAAACTCCCCTACTTGCAATTTTATAAATCCACTCGCATTGATTTCTGTTTCAGATGGGACTAAATGAATATTAGTATTAAATTCTTTAGCATATTCCGCTAATTTATCAGCCGTGTCATGTGTCAATACTATAAACCGAACATTTGGATAAGCTTGTGAGAGTTGATTGAGTGCTGGAATGGAACTAACACAAGGAGCACACCATGATGCGAATGATTCTAAAAGAACAGGTCTTGAATCCTCTAATAAATTAATTATGTTTCCATCATAATCTTGAAATTTGTAATTACCAATACGTGCCCCTTCAATTGAATCAGTAAAATGATCCAATTCAAAAAATTCGACTTTATCTTGAAAGTTTGTTCCGTATTTATTCTGTAAAGATAATGCGTAGCTTTCTAATTTATCTTTATACTCATCATTAAGCGAGCTTGAACAATTTGAGAAAATGATAAATATTAAAACTAAAAAACAATATCTGCACTTCATAAAAACCTGAGATTAAACAATAAAAAAGCATCTAAATTTCTTCAGATGCTTTTCAATAAATTATAGTAACGTAGTTAATTCAATATTAGAATAAATTAAAGCTTAATCCAAATCGAAACGGAGTGGTTTGAGTGGCCACAGGCTCTTCCGCATTATTTAAGGGTCCTCTTCCTGGATTAAATAACTCAGAAAAGTCATATTCGAAATGAGCTCCAAAGCCAGCAATTCCTATTCTGAAATGCGCTCCATATCGAAATTGATTCAATTCATAACTTTCTTTCCGCTTAATCTTTTTTGTTTGCTCATTCTCCACATATTTAATTTTGGTCTTACCATTTATTAAATAACCAATACTACCACCTGCAGCCAAAAATAGTCCACCATCATCTATTTTATTTTTGTTAAAATAATATCTAAATTCCAATGGAATATTAACATAATTAGTTTCAAATTTAGATTTTTCAACAAATCCATTTTCTCCTATCAAATCTTCACCAATAGTTTGTAGCCTCACATTTCTAAGTTCATCATCACCTGAAACTACCGCTAAAGTTGTGGAATCGCCATCAAAAGCGAATTTATCAAAGGAAAAATTGAAACCCGCATTAAAACTAAAATTAGAATTAGATATCTGAACTGGATACATATACCCTATTTTGAAAGCATTATTACCAACAGTCCTAAGATTTAAATCTTCCACATCATTATTATAGAGCATGTTTAATCCAAATGACAAGGTTAAATCCCCCTTTAAATTTGGTCTAGGGCCAAAGGTATTTTTCTCTTGCAAATTTTGGGCTTGAATAGAAACTGTAGTAGTTAAAATTAATAGAGCTAAAATAAATAGTTTTCTCATCAGTATTTTATTGAATTTTTACTTTCGAACGACAAAGATAGCGTTTTATACAGAGGATAAATAAATAAATCCTTTTTCTTATAAGATTTTATTATTTACCTTTGCAAGCTCATTAGCAAACGTAGTTGATGAAAAGATATTGCTTTATATTTTAAATAGCATATCAATAAGAAAAAATGGCCTTGTAGCTCAACTGAATAGAGCACTTGATTACGGCTCAAGAGGTTCCAGGTTTGAATCCTGGCAAGGTCACTAGCAAAAAAAAGCCTGTTTAATTGATTTTAAACAGGCTTTTTCATTTTAATTATTTATTTATTCAAAATCGGAAGGATAGCATTTTACATCATTGCATCTTTCACGAATCATTTCATAAGCTTTCAAATCTCCTAATTCACCTGCTTTACTTAAATCAAGACATCCTTCGGAAAGTTGACCATATTCTATTCTTAAAACGCCCCTTAAATAATAGGCATCAACATTGTCCTTATCCTTTTCGATAATTTTGGTACAATCATTAATGGCATCTTGATAAGCCTCCAACTGTTGTTTGGCCTGACCTCTTTTATAATAGGCATCCAAATTGTTTTCATTCAATTCAATGGTCTTAGTATAGTCATTGATGGCACCATAATAATCTTGAAGTAAATATTTAATATTACCTCTTTCAAAGAAAGCTTCGGAAAAATCCGATTTTGCTTCAATTGCTTTATTATAATCTTTCATGGCTCCATGAACATCAGCAAATTTCTGCTTTATATTACCTCTCATATAGTAAGCTTGATGAGCATCAGGATCAACTTTTATAGCTTCATTAAAGCTTACAATAGCTTCCATATATTCTTTTTCCTCAAACTTATTGATTCCGTTTTCAATAAATTCAGATGCTTTTTTCTTTTGCGCAATAGCTATGGAACCACAAAAAACCACCACAAAGCATAAGACTAATATTTTTGATAATTGATTCATAATGAAAATAAAAATGTTGAATGACATTGGGTACAATTACTTTGCCAATATTTTTTATTTGACCAAAAATAATTGCACTAATCAAATATAATTATAAGTTTAATTAAAATATCAGCTAATTTCAAGCTGACCTTACATAAACTATTTTTTCAAAGGGAACAACATTTTGTAATCTGCTGATACTTTACCCTTACTGATATTGGCTAATTTTCCTTTTAAAATTCTCTTTTTAAATGCTGAAACATGATCCGTGAATAAGACACCTTCAATATGATCATATTCATGCTGAATAACTCTTGCCACAAAACCATTATATTCCTCATCATGCTCCACCCAATTCTCATCGAAATACTTGATTCGTATATTGGGCTTCCTATCCACATCCTCTCGAATATTGGGAATACTTAAACATCCTTCTTCAAAAGCCCATTCCTCTCCTTCTTCTTCCAGTATTTGAGGATTGATAAAAGCTTGTTTCACCTTTGGCTCATCTTCTTCATCAATGGGGTCTGTATCAATCACAAACAAACGGATACTTTTACCAATTTGAGGAGCTGCCAAACCTACTCCATTGGCATTGTACATAGTCTCGAACATATCATCCACCAATGTTTTAACATCTATCTCCCCTTTTTCTATATCTTTTCCTCTTGTTTTCAAAACGGGATGCCCATAAGCTACTATAGGATATATCATAATTTAATTTTGATCTATAAATTGTTGCAATATTATTGCCGCACTAATTTTATCTATATTACCTGATTTCTTATTCCTTTGTTTCCTTTTGGATCCAGAAATTATCATGGCCTGAATTGCTTCTTGCGAGCTAAAGCTTTCATCCTGCAAATGTAAGGGCATTGTTGGGAATTTCTTTCTAAAAAGGTTAATAAATGCATCTACATGACGAGTAGCATCCGTTGGCTCTCCCTCCTCATTGGTAGGATAACCGCAAACCACTGATTCCACTTCTTCTTTGATGAAATATCCTGACAAATAATGAATGAGATCTTTAGAATGAACTGTTTCCAAAGGAGAAGCAATTATCTTTAATGGGTCTGTAACTGCCAATCCAACCCTCTTGGTTCCATAATCTATAGCTAAAATCCTTGGCATTATTAATTGAGACGAATAAGCAAATCGAATTTTTTTCTAACAGATTTCTCCAACATTAAAGCCTTAGGGAAAAGCACTTCATTTTCAATTTTAGCATGAACTTTTAGTTTGTCTTCAAAACGCTCCAATTCTGAAAAAAGTACTTTAGCATTGAGTGGTGAGGTTGCCTCAACAGGGTATTGATCCATCAAAAAACGTATTCCCTTCATTTCATCATCATGTACCTCATGGTCAATGGCAAATTTCTGCATATTAAAATTTGGATATTTATAGAAAAAACTGGAAGGGTTCTTCTTTTTATCATCAATGGCTTTTAACTGTGAAATATATTCGAATAGCGTATCCTCCTCTTCATAAATATGATGCACAAAATCCTCTACAAATAACGGAAAAACATCCTTAATTTCCCTTTCAACAGAAGCTATATGAGGATTAGAACTATCAAGTTTATTGACCAGTTTTACTAAAAATGGTAAATCCTTTTTGATAAAAATAAAATGCGTATGCTTTAGGTAACTAATAATTAAATCAATAGGAAAGGACAACAATTTGATATTTTCAATCTCCTCGTTGTGATTGATTTTTTCCAGTTCATTTACCACATAATGGATATCCACCCCTTTTGTTCGGCATACTTTTTCAAGAGAATCTTCCTCAAATTCATAATATTCTATACCTAAATAATAAAGAACTGATGCGAAAACATAATTTTCTGCAACTAATTCCTTGATTTTCTTTTGAGAGTATTCCACTTTAACTAATTTAGGTATTTTACAAAGGTAATTTAATTTTAAGGCTTTTCAATCCAACGATTTATTAATTTCCTGCGTTATTTGTTAAAATAAAAATTCTTAAACGTGATAACAAACAAAAATAGTTCATTTCAAATCAAACTGCCAATAATTATTTTCTCAACATTGGCGGCAGGCATATTAATTGGCGCCACAATGGCAAATCCCACATCCAGTAAAGATACTGTTTTAGAGGGGATTACAAGAATAAAAGAAATTCTTTTACAAGTTGACCAAAACTATGTTGAGGAAGTGGATACAGATAAATTGGTTGATAGTGCCATCAATGGTATGTTAAAGGAATTAGATCCTCATACTTCTTATATTCCGGCTAAAGATTTGGAAATGGTTTCGGCTGATTTGAAAGGTAATTTTGAAGGAATCGGGATTGAATTTAATATTTTTAATGATACGCTTTATGTAGTAGCACCATTGAGTGGTGGTCCTTCTGAAACAGCTGGTTTGCAATCAGGTGATAAAATCATTGCAGTAGATGGTAAAAATATTGCAGGAATTGGATTGACTAACAGACAGGTCCATGAAAACCTCAGAGGCGAAAAGGGCAGTGAAGTGGAATTGAAAATTATGCGTTCAGGATTAAAGGAGCCAGTTGAATATAAGATCATACGAGATAAAATCCCTCAATATTCTGTAGATGTTAGCTACATGGTGGATGATGAAATAGGCTACATAAAAGTAAGTCGATTCTCTGCTACCACCTATAATGAATTCATGGAAGCTATGAATAAATTAAAAGAAGAAGGGATGCAGAAATTAATTTTGGATTTACAAGATAATCCTGGTGGCTATATGGACAAAGCAATTAATATGGCAGATGAATTCTTGAAAGATAATGCCATGATAGTTTACACCAAAGGCAAAGAGAAAAGATATAATTCTGAAGCTAGAGCTATAAAAGAAGGAAGTTTTGAAAATGGCTCATTAATAGTATTGATAAATGAAGGAAGTGCGTCTGCTTCTGAAATTGTATCTGGGGCAATTCAGGATAACGACAGAGGATTAATTGTGGGTAGGAGATCATTTGGAAAAGGATTAGTTCAAATGCCAGTTTCTTTGAAAGATGGTTCAGAGTTAAGATTGACTATTTCAAGATACTACACGCCTTCAGGCAGGTCAATTCAAAAACCATTTGGGGAGGATCCCGATGAATACAGACAAGAAATGAATGAACGATATGAACATGGTGAATACTTTGTTGCGGACAGTATTCATTTCGAAGATTCCTTGAAATACACCACCTCAAATGGCAGAATAGTTTATGGTGGAGGAGGAATTATGCCGGATTATTTTGTTCCATTGGATACCGCAGAAACATCCACCTATCTCAACAAAATTTTCTTGAGTAATACATTGAGGCAATATACCTTTTCTTACTATGAAAAGAACAAGAAAATGTTGGAAAACATGGGCATGGAGGGATTTATCAATAATTTTCAGGTAACCGATAAAATGTTGAAGGAACTAACCACAATGGCCATGACCAATAATGTGGAGTTGGATGAAGAAGGCTTTAAAAAATCCAAAGAATTAATAAAACTTTATAGCAAGGCTTACATAGCCAGAAATATTTGGAATAATGAGGGCTTCTACCCTATCTTTAATGAGCAAAATGAAGTGTTTAAAGAAGCACTTAAACTTTTTGATAAGGCTGAAACATTGGCTAAAAAATAATATTCAGAATTTTTAAACTATGGCATACTACGTTAGAAAAGGAAACATACCACCTAAGAGACATACACAATTTAGGCAACCAGATGGGAGTCTATATGCAGAAGAATTGGTAAGTTCATTGGGGTTTTCTGGAATCTATTCCAATCTATATCATATTAATCCCCCAACAAGGGTAAAGGAAATTAAAAAATCAGTTGCCTATGGCACCAAACCTGATAAAGATTTAACCTTACAACAAGTCCATCTAAATACCTCGGGGGTGAAAAATACAGGTAGCGATTTTTTGGATAGCAGGAAGGTATTGCTGATGAACGATGACGTTTCTATGGCGCTTTGTATGCCGAGCCGCCAAAGCATGGATTATTATTATAAAAATGCTGAAGCAGATGAATTACTTTTCATTCATGACGGAAGCGGTTATATGTATTCCCAGTTTGGAAAGTTGAAAATTAAAGCGGGTGATTATGTGGTAATTCCAAGAACGACTATTTATAAGTTAGAATGGGAAAGTAATGACATACGTTATTTAACGATTGAGTCCTCAAGTCCGATTGAAACAGTTAGCCGGTACAGAAATAAATTAGGCCAGTTATTGGAACATTCGCCTTATTGTGAAAGGGATATACACCCACCACAGGAATTGATTACAGAAGAAACCAAGGGGGATTATCATGTTAAAATTAAAAAGGGAGGTTATATCCATCATTATGTTTATGACCATAGCCCTTTTGATTTAGTAGGTTGGGATGGATTTTTATATCCTTACACACTATCTATCCATGATTTCGAGCCTATCACAGGTAGAATTCATCAGCCGCCTCCCGTACATCAAACTTTCCAAGCTGCTGGTTATGTGATTTGTTCATTTGTACCAAGATTGTTTGATTATCATCCAGATGCTATTCCAGCTCCTTATAACCACAGTAATATTGATTCTGATGAGGTATTATATTATGTGGAAGGAAACTTTATGAGCAGAAAAGGAATAGACAGAGGTTCATTTACGCTTCATCCTGGTGGACTCCCTCACGGACCACATCCCGGAACAGTAGAAAAAAGCATAGGAGCAAAAGAAACGGAAGAACTTGCCGTAATGTTGGATACTTTCAGACCGCTTTATGTAACTGAAGAAGGTAAAGACTTTATGGATAAAAAATATCCTATGAGTTGGACGGAATAAGTTATGTTTAAAAACCTATTAATAATCTTCTTCCTAATAATAGCATTTGAAAGCTTTGCGCAAAAAGAAGAAATTTTAATAGGTTTTCAAGTTCCTTTAGATGATAATATTTATACCTCAAAAACAGAGGTAGCAAATATTTATTACCTTGAATATCTTTATTATGTAAAAAAAGATTCATCCAAAGATTTTTATAAAGCACAATTATTAAATTTTGATCCCGCTGACACAAGTTACAATGAACAAAACTATTTACGATCTTCTAATACTAGGTATTTTCCAGTAGTCTATGTGAGTTATGAGCAAGCTAAGAATTATTGTAAATGGCTCGAATCTGTTTTAATTCAGAGGATGGTGGAAAATCCAGATATTGATCAAGATAAGTTTTTGTTAAAGGTGAGATTACCTTCAATTGAAGAATGGATGAAAATGGCAATTCGATATGATTATTATTTAGAAAACACCAAATGGCCAAACAAATTTTCATCTCTCCCTTTTAAGAAATCTGAACTAAAAAATTTAATTAAAACTTATGATTTAGACATCAGTAAAAGAGAATATTATAATAAATTACGGGAGTTTATGGAGACCAATCCTATATATATGATTGAAAATTTAAGGTACGAAGGAAATAAGGACTATTTCAATTATGCTATAAATGTTAATCATACATGGCCAAGAGAGAAGAATGATGAATTTATGAATATCCCATATGATCTACGTGGAAATGTTAGTGAAATGACTACCACTAAGGGAATAGCAAAAGGCGGAAATTGGGAAACAGCACCTGGGGAAATTGGCGTGATGGATAATCTCAAATATTTAACACCAACTAACACTATTGGCTTTAGATGTGTTTGTGAATTTACAGAAAGGTAAAATGTACGCCATAGTTGATATTGAAACCACAGGAGGCTATGCAGCCCGAAACAGAATATGCGAAATCGCTATAATTTTGCATAATGGTGAAAAAGTGGTCAAAGAATATCAAACTTTAATCAATCCTGAAAGACACATCCCTCCACAACTCTCAGCTATTCATGGCATAAACGACCAAATGGTGGAAGAGGCACCTAAATTTTATGAAGAGGCTAAAACTATTCATGAATTACTTGAAGGCAATATTTTTGTGGCTCACAGCGTAAATTTTGATTACTCCTTTGTTAAAGCTGCTTTTCAAGATTTAGGATATGAATTGAAATTGAAAAAGCTTTGTACCGTCCGTTTGAGTAGGAAAATATTCCCCGGATTGAAAAGTTATAGTCTAGGAAATATTTGTGAAAATAGAGGTATAAAAATAAATGACAGACACCGAGCTTTTGGAGATGCAATAGCCACTGCTGAGCTTTTCACGCAATTGGTTAAGCATGATCAAGATGATCACATCCAAAAATCATTGAAAAAGAATGCTACTGTAGTTAATATTCCAGAGAATTTAGAAAGATCAGTCTTTGAAGCTCTACCAGAATCGCCAGGCGTTTATTATTTCCTCAATCAAAAAAGCCAAATCATTTATGTAGGCAAAGCAAAAAACATTAAAAAGCGCGTCAGCAATCATTTTGGCGGCAGTAAACTGGAAGTAGCCAAACAAGCTTTTCAAAGTCAAATTCATCATGTAGATTATTATTTAACTGGCAATGAACTGATTGCACTTTTACACGAATCACATGAAATCAGAAAGAACTGGCCTCGCTACAACCGAGCCCAGAAGAACAACAGTCCAGGCTATTCCATTTACCTTTACGAAGACAGACAAGGCTACAAAAGATTGCAATTAGGCAGGAAGCAAACAGGAATGCAAAGTTTGATGCGATTCCCAAATCACGCTTCTGGTTTTAGCTTTTTAAATGAAGTAAGCAAAAACCTAAAAATCTGTCCAAAGTTTGCTGGCATCCAATCAAGCATGGGAGCTTGCTTTGATTATAGCTTAAATCTCTGTGAAGGAGCCTGCGCTGGAGAAGAATCTGTATCTCAACACAATGAAAAGATTCAAGCTTTTATCAATCACTGCAAAGCCGAAAAAAGTGATTACATCCTAATTGGAGATGGCAGAAATCTTAATGAATATGCATTTGTGTTAGTAGAAGAAGGTTTTTATAAAGGCTTTGGTTTTTATACAGAAGAAGATACAATTGAGCATTGGGAAGAATTCAGCAATTACTTAATTCAATATCCTGATCATCCTGAAATTTATAAGATACTGAGCAGTGAACATGCTACTAAGCATTATAAGAAAATTAAGAAGGAAGCATTTTTGAATAGCAAGGAGTCGGTCTAGATATCAACTTTTAAGTTTTCTAATTAAGTTCCTTATCTAATTACACCTGTCTTAATACCATGAGCTTGAATTGTTTGCATCACGAATCTTTTAAACACCTACTCTCTTTCTTTTTTCTTGACAAAAAAGAAACAAAAAGTCAAGAAAGTTTAATGCTTCTACCCTCAAGCCCCACACTGGCCCGCTAAACTTTCCTCCCTCCCGCTTTTCCGAGTTCCTCGGAATTGGTCATGTTAGTTCTTTTGCTACTGTAATGTTAAAATTTATTATTTTCTACTCATTTAAATCTGTGAGGACTATCCCCTCGAGGGGATTATATGGGTGTTGCTTGCTTTAAATAAAACTATTTTAAGCCCAAATATAAACGAATATCCGTGCTTTATTCCCCACCAGCTGGCGGGCTAGGGAACTTTAAACCTTCTTCATTTTAAACCTCTTCTTCAACTCTTCCATTTCTTCTCTGAAACGCTTATCTACTTGCATCATGTCATTTACTGACTGCACTGCATGGATTACAGTAGAATGGTCTCTGCCACCAAAATGGTAGCCAATTGATTTCAAAGAATGATTAGTATGCTCTTTGCAGAAATACATAGAAACCTGACGGGCGATCACAATTTCTTTCTTTCTGGTTTTTGCTTTCAAATCATCAATTTTCACAGCGAAGTGTTCCGCAATGGTTTTTTGAATAAAATCAATACCTACTTCAGACTCAATATCGTGTACGATATTTTTCAAAGTCTGCTTGGCTAGTTCTAAATCAATCTCTTTTCGATTTAAAGAAGCATGCGCAATCAATGAAATTAATACACCCTCTAATTCCCTGATATTGGTATCAACTGAATAAGCTAAATATTCAATCACATCCTCTGGGATATGAATACCATCACTTTCCATTTTATTTTGAATAATGGCAATTCTGGTTTCCAAATCGGGTTGTTGCAAATCTGCTGTTAATCCCCATTTGAAACGGGAAAGTAATCTATCTTCTAATCCTTTCAAATCCCTAGGCGGGCGGTCAGAAGTCATAATGATTTGCTTACCATTCTGATGTAAATGATTAAAAATATGGAAGAATATTTCCTGAGTTCTCTCCTTACCTCCTAAAAATTGAACATCATCAATAATTAAGGCATCGATGTGAAGATAATAGTTAGAGAAATCCTGAATTTTATTATTCCTTAAGGCATCGATAAACTGATTGGTAAATTTCTCGGAAGAAACATACAAAACGAATTTACCATTTAAAGTATCTTTTATTTCATTTCCAATGGCTTGTACTAAGTGGGTTTTTCCCAATCCTACTCCACCATAAATCATCAATGGATTGAAAGAAGTAATACCAGGTTTTTTCGCCACAGCATAGCCTGCAGATCGAGCCAAACGGTTACAATCTCCTTCTATAAAGGTATCGAAAGTATAGTTTGGATTGAGTTGTGAATTTTGTTGACTTAAATCCACTCCATTAAGAGCAAAAGGATTGAGTGGCTGTTCTCTTTGTTGTTCTTTAGGCTTGTTGGATTTATTATTGTTCGGTAAGTTGATAGTAAATGGCTTATACTTGTCATTTCCTTTATCTACAATAACAGAGTATTCTAATCTGCCTTCTGGTCCCAATTCCTGGTGAATGACTTTCCGCAAAATATGTACATAATGCTCCTCCAACCACTCATAAAAGAACTGGCTCGGCACTTGAATCGTTAATACGTTATTTTCAAGCTTAACCGGCTCAATAGGAGAAAACCAAGTATTAAAACTTTGCTCCCCTACTCCCTCCTTTATGGAGTGAAGACAATTATTCCACACTGATTGACAGTCTTTAACCATTCACACTAATAATTGACGGATTGTTAATTTGAGTCCCCTATTTTTGTTCAGGGCTGACAAAAATGATAAAAAAATAGGGAAGAAAAAAATGCAATTTTACTTGACAAGCCATTAAATACAATTCAGTCAATTTAAGTTTATAAATCAGTCGAAAATTCTTTAAAAAATTACATTTATTTATTTAACATCTTCCCAATCAAGTCTTTAAAATTAATCAAAATAACTGAGTATTATCATGCTTTTACCTTTTATAAATATAACATTTAAGGATAGCTGGAAAAGTGTTAACTTTAAGCATTGAAACGACAAAATTGGAAATGAGCGAAACTAAATTATTTAACGATTTTGAAAAAAGTTCTGCCATAGATTGGAAGAATCAAATCATAAAGGAATTAAAGGACAAGCCTTTTGAAAACCTGATAAGCAAAACGCCTGAAGGAATTTCGATTCAGCCTTTTTACCATAAAGATACTTCTGAGCATTCAGAAATAAATATCCAAAACCCATTACAAAAGATGAATGAGGCTTTACCTCCTCGCTTTTGGGCAAACCAAGCCAAAGTGGTAGTGAATAGTGAAAAAGAAGCTAACCAATCTGCTTTGGAAGCTTTAAACGGTGGTGCTGAAGGGATTATTTTTGTAATAGATAAAGCTGATATAAATCTGGAGACACTATTAAATGATATTCAGCCAGAATACTGCATGATTTCATTTGAATCCAGCGAACCTTTCTATTCTTTAATATCCCAATATTTAAATTTCATAAGTGCCCACGGTATTGATAGTCATAAAATAAGCGGCTTTTATCATTGTGATATTATTGAATGTAGGGATGCAGGCATTATTGGAATAAATGATAATGACTTTGAAAGTATAGCAGAATTAATCCGACATGCAGATGATTATCCTGATTTCAAACCATTATGCATCAGCAGCAATTTATTTCATAATTCAGGTGCCAATATCACTCATGAATCAGGTTTATTGCTTTCAAAAGCGGTTGAGTTTTTTGATAAATTAACCGATTTAAAACTGGGACTAAATCAAATTCTCAAATCCACAGTTTTTTCTCTTGCAGTAGGCAGTCATTTCTTTTTTGAAATCGCTAAGCTAAAAGCTTTAAAATTCAATCTGTTGAAAATTGCAGAAGCTTATGAAAGTAAAGTAAATCCTGATGATCTATTTATTCATTGCAATACCAGCTTCAGAACTAAATCGGCACTTGATTTTAATGTAAATCTTTTACGTAATACTAATGAGGCTATGGTTGCTGTTTTAGGCGGATGTAATAGCTTATGGGTTCAACCGCATGATGAAGCTGCCGGCAAACCAGCTAGTAAAACTTTTAAAAGAATTGCTTTAAATGTTTCCAATATACTAAAAGAAGAATCTCACTTAGATAAGGTGGTTGACCCGACCAAAGGCAGCTATTACATTGAAAACATCATACATGAGATATCAACTTCCGCATGGAGAATATTTACGGAATTCGAAGAAGATGGCTCCTATAATCATCATTATGAAAACGGGAATGTCCACCAAATGATTGATACGGATGCTGGCAAAGCAGAACAAAATTTATGGGCTAGAAAAGACTTAATGATAGGCGCCAATACTTATCAATTAATAGGTGAAAAAATCAGCGCTTATTTGGATACCGAAGAAAGCGGCAAAAGCTTAGAAGCTAAACGACTGACCGCTACTATTGAGCATATGCGATATAGAGTGGAGAAATTGGTAGAGGAAAAAGGCGAAAAAGCCAGACCAATGGCTCAAATCATTTTATTAGGAACTGATCCTGTCAGCAAAGCTAAATCGGATTTTGCCTACAGCTTTTTAGGGATAGCTGGAATTGGTATTTCCTCTGAGGAATTTACAGATAAATTAGAAAGGGATATAAAGTTAGATGGGAGTGCAAGCATCACAGTGTTATGTTATGCCGAAACCCCTGAAAATTTAGAAGAGTATATTGCTAAACATAAAGGAATTCTATTGATAGCCGGACAAGAACCAAATAAAGCGGAATTACAAAAAGCTGGCTTATATGGATGTATCAACCGAAAAGTGGATACCAAAAGATTTTTAGACCGATTATTAAAAGACTTAGGAATAGAACTGATATGAGACCTGATTTTTCAAAGATTAAAAATTTAGATATAGATAAGGCGGATCGTACAGCAAACTCAAGACCAGAATGGAAAACTGCTGAAAGCATTGTAGTTCCACCCGTAATTGATGCCTCCACAATTGAAGGCGCTGAACATATCGGTTTTATTGCGGGAAAAGCTCCTTATTTAAGAGGCCCTTACAGCACCATGTATGTACAAAGACCCTGGACTATTCGCCAATATGCAGGTTTTTCTACAGCTGAAGAATCCAATGCATTTTACAGAAAGAATTTGGCAGCAGGTCAAAAAGGACTTTCAGTAGCTTTTGACTTAGCTACTCACAGAGGCTATGATTCTGACCATCCACGTGTTGAAGGAGATGTAGGGAAAGCTGGTGTAGCCATTGATAGCATTTTGGACATGAAACTGCTATTCGACCAAATTCCTTTGGATAAAATGTCGGTTTCTATGACCATGAACGGTGCGGTAATTCCCATCATGGCATTTTATATAGTAGCAGCAGAAGAACAGGGTGTAAAACCTGAGCAACTTTCTGGTACTATTCAGAATGATATTTTGAAGGAGTTTATGGTGAGGAATACTTATATCTACCCTCCTGCACCATCTGTTCGAATTATCTCAGATATTTTCGAATACACCAGTATAAATATGCCAAAATTTAATTCCATCAGTATCAGTGGTTATCATATGCATGAAGCAGGTGCCACAGCAGATTTGGAATTAGCTTACACTTTGGCAGATGGCTTGGAATACATAAAAGCTGGATTAAAGTCAGGTTTGACCATTGATAAATTCGCCCCTCGTCTATCCTTTTTCTGGGCAATTGGCATGAACCACTTTATGGAAATTGCTAAAATGCGAGCGGGAAGATTACTTTGGGCTAAGATTGTCAAACAATTCAATCCTGAAAATCCAAAATCATTAGCATTAAGAACACACAGTCAAACTTCTGGCTACAGTTTAACTGAGCAAGACCCTTATAATAATGTTGCCAGAACTTATATAGAAGCCAAAGCCGCTGTTTTGGGACATACGCAATCATTGCACACTAATGCTTTGGATGAAGCCATTGCCTTGCCTACAGATTTCTCAGCGAGAATAGCACGAAACACGCAATTATTCCTACAGAATGAAACACAAATCACCAAGACAGTTGATCCTTGGGGTGGTTCTTATTATGTGGAATTTTTGACAGACCAGTTGGTTAAAAAAGCTTGGAAATTAATTGAGGAAGTAGAAGAAATGGGTGGAATGACCAAAGCCATTGAATCCGGTCTTCCTAAAATGAGGATTGAAGAAGCTTCAGCAAGAAAACAAGCAGGAATTGATTCAGGTAGGGAAGTTATAGTGGGAATTAATCGCTATCAGACGGATGAAGAGAGTGATATTGAATTACGTGAGGTAGATAATACAGCAGTTCTAAAATCTCAGGTTAAGCGACTTGAAAAATTGAAAGCCGATAGAAATGATTCCGAAGTTCAAACTGCCCTAGATAATTTGGCCGAATGTGCCAAGTCAGGAAAAGGCAATTTATTGGAATTTGCTGTGGAAGCAGCCCGAAAAAGAGCTACATTAGGTGAAATCTCAGATGCTATGGAAAAATCATTTGGAAGACATAAAGCAACTATTCGCTCCATTCAGGGAGTCTATTCTGGAGAAGCAGGCAATAGCGATGACTTTAAAAAAGCCCAAAAATTAGCAAACGATTTTGCTGAATTAGAAGGCAGAAGACCTAGAATTTTGATTGCCAAAATGGGACAAGATGGACACGATAGAGGAGCCAAAGTCATTGCAACCAGCTTTGCTGATTTGGGCTTTGATGTGGATATAGGACCACTATTCCAGACTCCTGAAGAATCAGCTATGCAAGCAGCAGAGAATGATGTACACATAGTCGGTGCTTCAAGCTTAGCAGCTGGACATAAAATGCTAATTCCGAAATTAATCAACGAATTAAAAAGGATCGGTAGAGAAGATATTATGGTCATTGCAGGTGGCGTAATTCCACCTAAAGATTATGATTTCTTATATGAGGCGGGGGTAAGTGCAGTTTTTGGTCCAGGAACGAATATAGCTAAAGCCGCTACTCAGATTTTAGAGAAATTGATGAGAGAGGATGAGGAGGTTAATTAAATTATTTTACAACTACTGGTTTGAAAGATATCAACCCTCATCTCACCCAACTTTTAGGTGTTTTCACCTAAAAGCCTTAAAAGAGACAAATTAGAATTGTTTTGGTGAAAACACCAAAATGGGGGACAGGAATTTAAAGTAATGAAAAATAAAGCTATGATAAATATCGAATACCCTGAATCACTAGCAAATTCTTTAAAGTTAAGTGATGTAGATTTTAAGTCTGAAATGAAAACCAGTTCATTGGTCAAACTTTTTGAACTGGGGAAAGTGTCATCTGGAATTGCTGCAAAGGTATTAGGCATATTACGTGTAGATTTTTTAGAATTACTTGCTAAATGTAATGTTTCTATGCTTGGGCAACGTAACTCAACTGATTTAACTGAAGAAATTGAAAATGCTTAAAAAAATATTTTATAAATCGAATTATCAAAACAACAAATCAAGATAAAGGTTCATAAGGATAACCAACAAAACCAATTCACTAAAACTAAATATATGAAACACCTAAAACTAATATTTCCCATTATCGCCATAGCAATAATCATTGCATGTGGAGGTAGTACAGAGGAAAAGAAAACTGAAACAGAAGCAAAAACTCAAACTTCTGATTCAACTAAAATTGCTAGAGACAGCCTACTTTCCACTTTAAATCTTCCTGAAGGTTTTGAAATTTCTATTTACGCGGAAGTAGAAAATGCACGTTCAATGGCATTATCCGAGAGCGGGACTTTATTTGTTGGTAACAGAGGTGAAGATAAAGTGTATGCTGTTCAAGATACTGATGGTGACGGCAAAGCAGATAAAAATTATATTTTAGCGGAAGGCTTAAATATGCCCAATGGAGTCGCTTTCAAAGATGGTGACTTATATGTAGCGGAAGTAAACCGTATCCTAAAATTTGCTGATATTGAAAATAATTTAGAGAATCCTGAATATGAAGTGATTTTTGACGAATACCCAACCGATAAGCACCATGGATGGAAATATATCGCTTTTGGCCCTGACGGGAAATTATATGTTCCAGTTGGCGCTCCTTGTAATATTTGTAATAATCCAGATAAGCCAGTTTATGCAAGTATCACTCGCATTAATCCTGACGGAACTGGCATGGAAGTATATGCTCATGGTGTAAGAAATACCGTTGGCTTTACATGGCATCCTGAAACACAAGATTTATATTTTACTGATAATGGTAGAGATTTGATGGGCGACAATATTCCTCCTTGTGAATTAAATGTAGCCACTGAAAAAGGACAGCATTTTGGATATCCATTTTGCCATGGTGGGACTATTCAAGACCCTGAATTTGGTGATAAGAGGGATTGTGATGAATTTAAAGAACCTTATAGAAATCTTGGTCCGCATGTGGCTCCTCTTGGAATCAAATTCTACATTGCTGATTTATTCCCAGCAAAATATAAAAATCAAATCTTTATTGCTGAGCATGGAAGTTGGAACCGTTCTGAAAAGATTGGTTACAGAATACAAATGATAAGCAATACAACTGATGGAGAACCTACTTATGAAACATTTATTGATGGTTGGTTAAACCACGAAGAACAAGATGCTTGGGGAAGACCAGTAGATGTAATATTAAATGATAAAGGTGAAATGCTAATCTCTGATGATTTAGCTGGTTTGATTTACAAAGTGACTTATAAAGGATAGAACTTTATTCTAAAAGAATTGAAAAAGGTTGAGTTTTGAATAGCTCAACCTTTTTTTGTGTTTATTTTTGATGATTCTATCAATAGAATATCTCTAGAGGTAATGTTCCTTACTTTTACTTTTCTAGCTTTCTTTTTTCCACTATTTAACAATCTTTGCCAGCTAATTGCTTAAATGACAGCCTCGGTCGGTGGCTCACCGACCGAAAGCAGAAAAGATAGCTACATATGAGAGGTGGTCGGTGTGCCACCGACCATGGATACGATAACCCATTTCATAAAGTTTGCAATTCAAAACCTGTCAGGTTTCACAGATTATCTTACTACGCAAATTGATAAATGTGGTGCAATTTATTTAATTAAACCTGACAGGTTTATGAGTGTTTTTGAGTAATCAACTAATCATTCGGAGGTGTAATCATAATATGCGCTCTGTGTGTTCCAGGATCCATAATCCATGCTCCACCAGGCACTAATGGTCTGATTGGCAAGCCTGTTGATTCTGCTGTGGCAAATGGAATATAAACAACATATCGCAAATTAGCATTTTCAACTTTACCAGTCTCAACATTATATTTCCCCTCTTTTCCTGATAAAACATGAAGAGTAGTTGGATTTTCAGGCATTTTCAGTTTACCTGATTTTGCTTCCTCCTCTCTAATTTGAAAAATAGCATCTGGTCTTTTGCCTTCTGCTCTCAATTCATCACCTCTCTGCATGAAAGGCTGTAAATCTTTATGATAACAGGCAACGCTAAATCCTTCTTTATTAGGATCATCCGCAATGCAGATTTGTTCATTTGTCCCTTCTCGCAATAGAACCTTGTTACCATCTTCATCAAAACCGTATACAGTGGCTCCCTCCTGTTTTTCAGGCGGTGCGGCTTGAACAGCAGCTGCAATTTGTCCTTCCTTATCAGGAATTTGAGCTTGACATGACATTAGGCTAAAAATAAAAATCGGTAGTAGAAAAAATGGTTTCATATTGTTATTGTTGTTAGATTATGATTACAATTTAGTTATTTAGATTTTATTTTCTAAATCAATAATAATAGACAGTAATTTTACAGCTTTCAATACTTTCATCTTGGCACAGGGATAAGAAATAACTATTATTGTATTTCCAAAAACCATAGAAACATGAATTTTAAAAATGCTATTCCCCATATTGTTGCTGTAGTTATATTTATCATAATCAATCTAATTATGTACTGGCCCATTTTTATGGAAAATAAAGGGCTTAATCAAAATGATATTCTACAAGGTGCAGGTGCCAATCAAGAAATAATTGATTTTCGAGCTGAAACAGGTGAAGAAGCCTTATGGACTAATAGTATGTTTAGTGGAATGCCAGCTTATTTAATCAATGTACAATGGTCAGGTGAATTAACTTATTATGTCTATAAAGCTGTCAGTCTTTGGTTACCAAGTCCTGCAAGTCATACTTTTCTGGCAATGTTAAGTTTTTATATTCTTCTCCTAGTATTTAGAGTCAATCCTTATTTGGCAATTGGGGGAGGAATAGCCTACGGTTTAAATACTTTTTTCCTTATATCAGTTGAAGCAGGACATATATGGAAAGTAGCAGCTATCTCATGGATGCCTGCAGTTTTGGGAGGCATTATTTTAGCCTTTAGAAAACAATATCTCTGGGCTTTTATCTTGACTGCACTTGCCATGGCAATGGAAATTAGGTCTAATCACTTACAGGTAACTTACTATTTACTGCTGATTGTTTTAGTATTTGGGCTTTTCAAATTAATAAATGCAATTAGAAATAAAACATTACCTGAATTCTTTAAAGCAATTGGAGTTTTAGTTTTGGCTGTTTTGTTAGGCGTTAGTACCAATGTTGGTAAAATATGGACAGCTTATGAATATGGTAAATATTCTATTAGAGGCCCAGCTGAATTAACTTCAAATACAGAATCATCTGGAGGACTGGATAGAGATTATGCTTTTTCATGGAGCAATGGAATTTGGGAACCTTTCACCTTTTTAATACCGAACTTTTATGGCGGGGCTAGTCAGGAAGAAGTTTCTATGAGTTCAGATTTGGCAGAGGGTCTAAAACAAAGAGGAGCAGGAAGTGGTCAAGTGAGATCTTTTGTAAAGAACGTACCAACTTACTGGGGAGATCAGCCATTCACAAGTGGTCCTTATTATATGGGAGCTATTGTCATATTCCTTTTCATTTTAGGTATTATTCTGGTAAAAGGGCCTGAAAAGTGGTGGTTAATTACAGCCTCCATTTTAGGAATAGTTTTGTCATGGGGAAAAAACTTTGAAGCATTTAATTACTTTATGTTCGACTATTTCCCAGGCTATAATAAATTCAGGTCTGTTTCTATGACAGTGGCCATTCCTTTCTTAACCATGCCGCTACTAGGATTTTTAGGAGTTAAAAAATTGATAGAATCCGACTGGAAAGAAAGTAAAAAGAAGCTGTTAACTGCTTTAGGTATTTCCGCTGGACTTTGCCTTCTAATGGTAGTTGCATCCTTTATGATGCGATTTAGAGGAGCTGTGGATGCCCAATTAGGTGATCAACAAGCATGGTTAGTTGAGTTAATCAGAGAACATAGAGCTTCCATGTTTAGAATTGACGCATTCCGCTCATTTTTCTTCATTGTTTTAGGAGGTGGAGTTTTATATTTCTGGAAAGCTGGAAAATTAAAACAAAGTTTAGCCATCGGATTATTTATTGCAGCTTTATTGATTGATTTTATTCCTGTGGATAAGCGCTATTTAAATGACGAGAATTTTCAAAAAGACGTAAAGGGAAGTTTCTTCCAAAAAACCGAGGCAGATCAAAAAATATTGCAAGATGATGCTCATTATCGAGTTCTAAACTTGCAGAACCCATTTAATGAAGCTAAGACCTCTTATTACCATTCTAGTATTGGAGGGTATCATGGCGCAAAAATGAGACGCTATCAAGACTTAATCAGTATGCATATTCAACAAGAAATGAATGGCCTAATTGAAAAATTAAGAAGTGGAGATACTGATTTAAGTGAATTTGGAGTACTCAATATGTTAAATACTAAGTATATCAAATTTGGCAATCAAGCTGGACAAGTTATTCAAAACAATAGTATTTATGGCAATGCTTGGTTTGTTGAAAATATCGAAGCTGTAAATAATCCGGATGAGGAAATTGAATCTTTGGGTCAAATCAATCCAGATCAAACAGCTGTTATCAATGAAAGCCGATTTGATATTTCACAGGGAACTTTATCAAAAGGAAACATTAATTTGAAAAGCTATGCTCCAAATGAATTGGTCTATCAATCTAATAGTACGGAAAAAGGCTTAGCATTATTTTCAGAAATCTATTACCCAATAGGTTGGAAAGCTTTTATTGATGGAAATGAAACTGATATTTTACAAGCAAATTATGTACTTAGAGCATTAGAGATTCCTGCCGGTCAACATGAAATCCGATTTGAGTTTAAGCCTGCTGCTTATTTTACCGGGAATACTATTATGTGGATTGGGTCTATTATATTGATAATAGTTGTAATTGGAGGAATTGTTTATTCATTTATTTCGAAACGATCTAAACAAGAGGAAGCTTGATATCCGTAATAGTTTGTACCTATAACAGGCAAGAATATTTACCTTATTGCCTAAAGTACTTAGCTAACCAATCAGCTGATAATAACAATTTTGAAGTATTAATCATTGACAATAATAGTACTGATAGCACAGCTAATATTGCTAAGGATTTTATTAAATTAAATCCTCAATTGGTTGTAAAATACTTTAGTGAAAAAAATAAGGGTCTAACTCATGCTAGAAATAGGGGCATTAAAGAGGCAAAAGGAGAAATATTGAGTTTTATTGATGATGATGCTTTTGTGGATTATAATTTCATCAAGGAAACAAAAAACTATTTTGATGAAAATCAGGCTGTGAGTGCTATTGGAGGTAAAATTTTACCAGTTTATGAAGTAAAGGAACCAAAATGGATGTCAAAATATCTTTTAACTTTGGTTGCTGCTCTAGATATGGGAAACGCTCCTAAAAAATTTAAAGGCAGAAAATTCCCTATCGGAGCCAATATGGCATTCCGATCAAAGGTTTTTAAAGAATACGGTCTTTTTAATACCGATTTGGGCAGACGAGGAGATGTACTAGAAGGAGGAGAAGAAAAAGAACTGTTTTTAAGGTTAAAGAAACATAAAGAAATAATTCATTATGTACCAAAAGTGAAAGTTGATCATATAATTCCAGAAAAAAGATTGACAATGAAATACATAAAAGGTTTGGGAATAGGTGTTGGTAGTAGTGAAATAAAAAGACTAAAAAGAGCTGGAAAAACCAAATGGATTAATAAAATACTTAGTGAGTTAATTAAAATTACTGCTACAATACTCTTGTTCTTTATATATTTGTTCAAAGGTAGATTTTCTGCTGCTTCCATGTTGATTAAATTTAGATTTTGGGTTCTAAAAGGCATGCTGAAAAAAAAGAATAGTTTAACTATATGAATATTTTTAAAACGTCAATCCAAATTGCCATTGAAAATATATTTCTTACTGCTTTCTCTATTCTTAAAATTTTTATTTTAGTAAGAAAAAAAGGAGCAAAAATTAATGACTTCACTACTAAAAAACATTTCATTGTATTGGGAAATGGCCCTTCATTAGTTTATGAGCTAAAAGGAATAGACAAAATTCCAAGTCAGACAGAAGTGATTTGTGTTAACCACTTCCCTTCTACTGATCAATTTGAGATTATAAAACCTAATTTTTATGTCACAGGTGCTCCTGATTTATGGCTAGATGATATTGATCAAGAATTTGTTGATAACAGCAATAAATTATTTAAGAATATTGCTAAAAAAACGGAATGGGAATTTTTTTTATTTATACCATTTGAAGCAAGGAAATACAAGAGGTGGCAAAATCACCTTAAGGGAAATCCCCATATAAAAATTAAATATTACAACAATAATGCAGTGGAAGGTATAAAAAGCTTTAATTATCTTTGCTACAGAAATCAAATAGGAATGCCAAGGCCCCATAATGTTATGATTCCTTGTTTAAGTTTGTGCCTTCAGCCAAATGTAAAGGATATCTTATTGTTAGGAGTTGGGCATACCTGGTTAAGAGATTTAACAGTAACTCAAAATAATGAAGTGCTACTAAATCAAAAACATTTTTATGATAAAGATACATCAAAAGCAAAGCCTTTGGATAAAAGAGGAAAAGGAAGCAGAAACCTTTATGAGGTATTAAGTAAATTTACTTTAGCCTTTTATGGTTATTTTATTATCAAGGAATATGCTGATAGTATGAATGTGAAGATTTATAATGGAACGGAAGATTCTTTCATTGATGCTTTTGAGAGAAGAAACATTGAAAATTATTTGAAAAACGTATAAGAAATGAATAAAGGATTTAATTTTAAATATAAAGTGCCTAAAACTATTGCTGAAATAGGCTGTAATCATAAAGGCGACTTTGAAATAGCAAAAGAATTGATTGATTTGGCTAAAGAATGCAAAGCTGACTACGCCAAATTTCAAAAAAGAAACAATAAAGAATTATTATCTAAAGATCAATATGAAGCACCACACCCTAATCCAGCCAATTCTTATGGCGAAACTTATGGTGCCCATAGAGAATATTTAGAGTTTTCCGTTGAGCAGCATGCTGAACTGAAAAAATACTGCGAGAAAATTGGTGTCGGGTATGCTACTTCAGTTTGGGATGTTACATCAGCAAAAGAAATTATTTCCTTAAAGCCAGATTACATTAAGGTACCTTCAGCATGTAATAATTATTTTGATTTATTAAAAGTATTAAGGGATGAATACAAAGGTCAAGTGCACATATCCTTTGGGATGACAAATCATAAAGAGGAAGTAGAAATAGTGTCTTTCTTTGAAGAAACTGATCAGGCAAAAAACCGATTAGTCATTTATGATTGCACCTCAGGTTATCCTGTTCCTTTTGAGGATATATGCATGCTGGAAATCAATAGAATTTATGAAACATTTGGGGATAGAGTTGCTGAAATAGGATTTTCAGGACATCATTTAGGTATTGCAGTGGATATTGCAGCCTATACTTTAGGGGGTATGTGGATTGAAAGACATTTTACAAAAGATAGAACCTGGAAAGGGACAGATCATGCGGCTTCACTTGAACCTACAGGAATGAAAAAATTAGTGAGAGATTTACATGCTGCATATAAATCATTGACCTATAAACCAACTGAGATTCTACCAATAGAAGAAGTTCAACGCAATAAATTAAAATTTAGGAATTGAAAAAAATAGCTTTTATACCGGTAAGAGGAGGAAGCAAATCAATTCCTTTAAAAAACATTAAATTACTTAATGGTAAACCGCTTGTTTATTATGTGTCTAAGGCATTGCAGGAAAGCTTATTAGTAGATGAAGTGGTAATTGCTACAGATAGTGAAGAGATTGAATCCGTAGTGAACTCTTTCGAATTTTCAAAAGTAAAAGTTTATAGTAGAAAAAAAGAAAATGCAGCTGATCAATCTTCTACTGAAAGTGTGATGTTGGAATATATTCAGGAAGCCTCACTTCAGAATAATGATATATTTATATTAGTACAGGCTACTTCTCCCTTTACTAGTTCAACAAATTTTGATGAGGCCCTAAAATTATATAAAAAAGGTGATTTTGACTCCTTGCTGACATGTGCCAGAATAAAAAGATTTTTCTGGGATGAAGATGGAAAGCCAATCAATTATGATTACAGAAACAGACCTAGAAGACAAGATTTTAAAGGAAACTTAATTGAAAACGGTGCTTTTTATATCAATTCTGTTGGAAACATAATTAAAAATAAAAATCGACTCTCAGGTAAAATAGGGGTTTATGAAATGCCTGAATATACCCAACTGGAATTGGATGAACCCTGGGACTGGCAGATTGCTGAAGAGCTTATATTAAAATATGGCAACATATCTCAAAAGAACAAAAGCCCCATTAAGCTTGTTTTGTCAGATGTAGATGGGGTACTTACCGATGCAGGAATGTATTACTCTGAAAATGGAGATGAACTTAA
The DNA here is from genome assembly GCF_051117495.1 of Marivirga sp. NCBI lineage: Bacteria > Pseudomonadati > Bacteroidota > Cytophagia > Cytophagales > Marivirgaceae > Marivirga > Marivirga sp. Next base: position 86,291 of record NZ_JBNPEF010000025.1, read on the forward strand.
GAAGTTTTCTACTTATGATGGTAAAGGATTTGAACTTCTAAGAAACAATGGAATAAAAACAGGAATCATGACCGCTGAGGATGTTGTATTGAATAGAAAACGAGCTCAAAAGCTACAATTAGACTTCCAGTTTCATGGCATAAAAAATAAAATTGCACAGCTTCAAACAATAATACAAGAAACCGGAATAAAAGCAGATGAAATAGCATATATTGGGGATGATATTAATGATGAAGAAGTATTGCAGATGGTAGGCTTAGCTGCATGTCCTTCAAATTCCGTTTCAAAAATCAAGGCTATTCCCAACATAATTAAACTCCAGAAATCTGGCGGAAACGGTGCATTTCGCGAATTCGTGGATGAACATATTTTAAAGCAATTTTCATGAGTAATTGTATCATTTGCAGAAGCAGAAACATTAAAATTTTTGAGCATATAACAAGGGATGATTTTCCGCTTTCATTTAAGAAATGTGCTGATTGTAATCATATAGAACAGATTCCAAGAAAAGATACTGATATTTATTCAAGTGGAGAATTTTCAGAAAAATTTAGAGATAGTACTTCTCCATCTGCTTCCAAAATCAAGGAGCTGGATAAAAGGGCACTAAAAAGATTTGATTTCTATAATGACTTTTTACCTAAAAAAATGGGCTTCGCCCTTGAAATAGGTAGCTCAATTGGTTCATTCTTGCATATTTTGAAATTACATGGAGCAAATGTAGAGGGAGTGGAACCCGATAAAACCTTTGCAGATTTTTCTCAAAATCAATATGGATTTCGTCAAAATGCTGTGATGTTGGAGGATTATCAAGCTACCCAAAAATTTGATTTTATTTGTTCTTTTCATGTAATAGAGCATGTACCTAATCCACATGACTTTTTGAGTCGACTAAAAGATTTAGCGAAAGAGGGTGCTACCATTTTACATGAATTCCCTTCTATGGAGATATTTTCATGGGGTGATTTAAAAAATACTTATTGGGAACCACATTTACAGTATTTTAATGCCGCTAGTGTTTACTATCTTTTCTCTCAATATTTTAAAATAGAAAAAATAGGATATTATGGTGCTGCTCTTTACGTAGTGGCTAAAAATGAAAAGCCCGAATTCAATAAAACTGTCTTTAATAAGTATAAAAGAAAAGCAGCATTAGTTAAAAACTTAATAAAAGTCACCCCATCCCTAAAAATTAAGAAGAAAATAGACCTTAAGGAATTTGGTTTTCGATTGTTTACAGAGAAAAACGATTACATTCAAAAAGCAGCCTATTTTGGAAAATATGCATTAAAAGAATTTAATTACGTAAGAAAAGAAAAAAATAAGGGTGGAAAAAAATTATTTCAGCACCTCACCTATTTTAGAGGATGGGAGAATGCCGGTGATACTGTTTTATCTAAAACAGTAAGGGATACTTTCAATCAAAGAAATTCCATACAATGGCAATTAAACAAAGTAACAGAAGATGTTACATCAAAAACAATAGCACATTATAATAAATCAGAACATATCATTATCGGTGGCGGTGGCTTATTTCTTCCTGATACCAATAAAAATGACAAAAGCGGATGGCAGTGGCCAATTAGTGCTGATTTACTCGAACAAATAACCTCTCCAATTTCATTATTTGCAGTTGGTTATAATTACTTTCCAGGACAGACTCCAAACGAATTTTTTATTAGTAATTTAAATGCAATCGTGAGGAAAGCTAAATTTGTAGGCCTGCGAAATTCAGGTAGTATTAAAGCAGTTAAAAACTTAATAGATAAAAACTTAAGAGATAAAATTGTTTTTCAACCCTGTACCACGACTGTTATAAGACAACTGAATCCTAAGCTGCCAGCAAAATTAAAATCGAAAAATATTTCTATCAATATGGCTTTTGATAGATATGAAAAAAGATTTGGTTCAAATATTTACGAAATCCTAGATCAGGTTGCGTTGGCTTTAAAAAAATTAGAAAAAATGGGCTATAGAATTCAACTAACAGGCCATTTGCAAGAAGATAATAAATTCAGAATCTTATTGGATAAACATAATGTTTCTTATCAAACGCATGTATTACAGTTTATGACGCCTAATGAAGTGTACCAATTTTATAATGAAATGGAAATCGTAATAGGTATGAGAGGCCATGCTCAAATGATACCATTTGGTTTAAATTGTAAAATCATTACACTCTCTACCCATAATAAAATGAAGTTTTTTATGGATGACCTCGGAACCCCAGAATTATCGGTTGATCTTAAAGTGAATTTTTCAAGTATAAAAGATAGAATCTTAAAGTCTGTTGATTTACTAATTAATGAAGATGAGTTTTATAAAGATATTTTTTATCAAAAACAATTAAATTTTTATTCTATAACACAAACTAATTTAAGAGAAATACTGGAAGACTAACTTTCTATCCAATCATAAATCTTCCTTTGCAAAATAAATCTTCGAATCCTTTATGACTTTAGGAGCAAAAAAACACCTAAATTAACTGCTTGTAAGTTATCATAACCCTTTAAACCAACAATACTTATTAATAATAAAAATTTTATCTTAAAATCTTTAAACATTTAAAAGTAACTAATAACTTAGATTTTGTTTTGTTAATTTTAGTTTATTATTTAGTTTTCAACTAAAATTAATAAATAATGGACTACAAAAATCTAATTTTACTCTTTCTTACAATACCCTTTATAAATTTTGGATATTCCCAATCTATAAATTCTGCAGGAAATTCTAATCAGATAACAAATCATAAAATCACATGGTCTGTGGGTGATGTTTTTGTCAGTGCAAATGCAAATATTACCAATGGCAGTTTAGCGGAAGTTATTTCAATAATTGAACAAGAAGATAATATAACGGCAAACCAAGGTTATAATGATTTTCATTTATCAATTTACCCTAATCCTGCTAATGATCATGTTAATATAATCTTCAAAGAAAAAATTAATAATGCTGAAATTCAATTAATCAATTCATCAGGAGCAGTGTTAAAGACATCTAATAAAAACCAATTAAATTCTCTTACTCAAATCTCAATAGGTGAGTTAGAAAATGGTATATATTTTATATCCATTTCAAACAAAAACTATAATACTAAAACATTCAAAATACTTAAAAAATGATGAGAAAATTTTACACTAGTTTAATATTTACGCTATTTACAAGCACACTATTTGCTCAAGCTCCTGAAGGGTTCAATTATCAAGCCCTAATTCGAAATAACGATGGGGGAATTCTAACTTCTTCGGAGGTTAATATTTTAATCGAAATAATTTCGGAATCTGAGTCAGGCCCCATTATATACTCTGAAAATCATCTTATAGAAACAGACGAAAACGGAATGGTTCATTTAATTATTGGACAAGGAACAACAAGTTCAGGTGATTTCTTAAATATTGATTGGGGGAATACTAATCATTTTATACAGACCTCATTGGATGCAACAGGAGGTACTGAATATGAGACTATTGCTCTCACGCAATTAATGTCCGTTCCATATGCTATTCATTCTAATTCAACGGGGAATTTTACTGGAAAAAGTATGGAAATAAATGGCAACGGTTCCAATGAAAATATGATTACATTAAAAAATGATAATTACAGCAGAATTGCTGCCTATGCGGCAAATAATGATTTAGAATCAGTAGCTTCATTTGTAGGACTAAGATCGGGTGGTACAGTGGACAATCCTACCAATATTCGTCCAGAGCAAAGAATTTCAGGATTTTATGGTAGTAGTTACTTTAATAATGACTACGAGGTTTCAACCGCTATTGAATTCTTTTCTGGAAAGGAATCTGGAAGTAATGGATCATCCAGCTACATCAAATTTGGCACCACCGATATTGGTTCAACTCAAAGACTTGAGAGAATGAGAATTGCTGAAAACGGAAATGTGGGAATTGGAACTAATACGCCTAATTATGATTTAGAGGTAAATGGAACCCTAAATGTAAGCGAGATCTATCAAAATGGAGAATTGATTGATTTTAATAAAGAAATTAATGAACCAATTGAATTAGTGGGGTCAGGTCAAAACGAAAATATGATTACATTAAAAAATGATAATTACAGCAGAATTGCTGCCTATGCGGCAAATAATGATTTCGAATCTGTAGCTTCATTTGTAGGACTAAGATCTGGTGGTACAGTGGACAACCCTACCAATATTGGCCCGGAGCAAAGAATTTCGGGATTTTACGGTAGTAGTTACTTTAATAATGACTACGAGGTTTCAACCGCTATAGAATTCTTTTCTGGAAAGGAATCTGGAAGTAATGGATCATCCAGCTACATCAAATTTGGCACCACCGATATTGGTTCAACTCAAAGACTAGAGAGAATGAGAATTGCTGAAAACGGAAATGTGGGCATAGGGACTACAATCCCAAAATCAAAATTACAAGTTACTAATGGTGATATTTATATTGAAGATGCATCCAGTGGTGTAATTATGACTTCACCAGATGGAAATTGTTGGAGAATGACAGTTGATAATACTGGGAACCCACAATTTAGCTCAATTACTTGTCCGGAATAAAATCTAATAATGGTCTATTAAATTATTAAAGGGAGACTGTTTAATGCTCCCTTTTTTGTTTTAAATCATCCTTAGCAAAATAAACCTTAGCCGCCTTCATCACCTTAGGGGCTAGGATAAATGCTGATATCATAGTTGGAAATGCCATCAAAGCATACATTCCATCAATTAAACCTATAACTGCTCCAAGAGAAGCAATTGATCCCCAAATCACCATTCCAATATAAAAATACTGATACCAACGAACATGTTGGGCTCCAAATAAATAGGAGAAACATTTACCACCATAATAAGAATAGCTAAAGAGAGAGGTAATAGCAAAAATAAATAATGCTAAAACTAACAAATACCTTCCACCCCACAGAGAATCATCAAAAGCTTTAATGGTTAAGGTTACTCCGCTTATGCCTTCCGTATGATCTTGCCATATTCCTGTAATCAAAATAGCTAGTGCAGTCATAGTACAAACAATAATAGTATCAATAGCCGGTCCCATCATAGCAACTAAACCTTCACGAACGGGTTCATTAGTTTTAGCAGCACCATGTGCCATAGGGGCAGTTCCTATCCCTGCTTCATTTGAGAAAGCCGCTCTTCTTGCCCCAGCAACCACTATAGCTCCAACTGCTCCACCTAAAACTGAATTAGCCGTAAATGCATCTACAAAAATAAGTTTTAAATATTGAGGTACTAATTCATAATTCAATACCAAAATTGCGATAACTGAAACTACATAAATCCCTACCATAAGAGGAACCATACGTCCTGCTACAGTTCCAATTCTTTTAATACCTCCTAAAATCACCATAGCCACAATGATCGCTAAAATTATGCCGATGGTTAATTTTATTCCAAAAGTGAGTTCAATTCCCATTGGTAATAATAGCCCTTCTCCTATTGCAGCCGTCAACTGATTAGATTGAAAACTAGGGATAGTTCCAAACATACCGGCCACACAGAATAAAACAGCTAAAGGTTGCCATTTTTTGCCTAAACCTTCTCGAATCACATACATGGGACCACCTTGCAGATGTCCTAGGGAATCTTTCCCTCTGTACATTACAGCTAAAGTGCAAGTAAAAAATTTAGTAGCCATTCCAACAAATGCACTTACCCACATCCAAAATATAGCACCAGGACCTCCCATAGTAATGGCTACCGCCACACCACTAATATTTCCCATTCCTACTGTGGCTGCTAATGCAGTAGAAAGTGCTTGGTAATGGTTGATATCTCCTTCACTTTGGTCTTTATCATATTTACCTCTTAGAATTTGAATCGCGTGTTTTAAGTAGCGAAAAGGAAGAAATCGGGAATACAAGAGGAAAAAAAGTCCTCCTCCCATTAACAATAATAAAAGGGGCGTACCCCACATCGCATTACCAAAACCTACTAATATTTCTTTTAAAGTCATCTATTTTGAAATCTATGAATTGCTAAAGTAGTAAAGAAATAAAGAATAGAAATATTCTATAAATAAAAAAATATCCCAATACTCGAGCAGTATAAGGATTATTGGTAAATTATGTATCTTTAAAAGATGAAAAAAAATGTCTATACTATATTTCTCTTGCTGTTTATTAATTATTCAATATCGGCACAATCTATCAAGCTAGAAGGTCTACAGGAAAATGAATATATAGGGGATGTCAACTTAATGCCAGATTCTTCGCTCTTGGCCTTATCCGTCATCAACGACTATAATACTGTAAAGCGATACATTTATCAAAATGATGTTTGGCTTGAAGAAGAAAATTCACTCACTCAATTAATAAATAGTCTATCAAATCAACATAAACATCTACTTTTTTCAATAGACTACAAGAAATTAATAGTACTCATCACTGAAGGCAAGGAAAATAGAGCTTATCTATTCTCAAAATTAGCTGATGATAAATGGAGTCTACCTACAGAAATACTAAAAAACTTGAGAGGAGAATTTAAACATTCCCCACCAAATATTTCAGTAGACGGTCTGAAATTTTACACCACAGCTTACGGTCTTTCGGCTAATGAACTTTTTATTTATGATGCACAAAAAGAAACACTGGAAAAATCAATTAAAATTGATGAATTTGACCGAATCAATCAAATATTTCCCTTAAACAAGTCCGCTTTCATTGTAGGCGCACTAAAAAATAAGGATAAAATCGATTCCTACTTTTATATTCAGATTGAAAAGGATGGTAGCTATACCGCTCCTCTTTATATACCTGAACTAGTACCAGATAAGCCTTCTGACTTATTCAAAATTTCTGTTAGTCCTTTCCCAGGAAGGATAATTGTTCAAAATCAGGAAAGTAAGCAAATCTCCATGATCGAGGTAAACGAAAGAATAGCTGACCAATGGTTTCAAAAATCGACTCCTAGGCAAGAATTCAGTCGTTTAGCAAGGCAGGAAGCTGAAGCAAATAATTACGTTTCACCGAAAGGCCAATATCATGCTCTATTAATCGGAAATAACGTTTATAAGGATCAATCGCTTAATCTTGAAAAGCCAATTGAAGATGTATTGAAATTGAAAAACATTTTGATCAGTAAATATACTTTTGAGGAAGAAAACATAAACACCTTGACCAACGCTTCTCGATCTCAAATTTTAACGGCACTTTATGAACTGCGATTAAAACTAAATCAAGATGATAATCTACTGATTTTCTATGCAGGTCATGGTTACTGGGATTCGGCAGTGGAGCAAGGATACTGGTGGCCAGTTGATGTTGAAAAGAACAATCCCTCCTATTGGCTTTCAAATAGTGACTTGAAAGAGCAAATTAGAGCTATCTCAACAGCACATACTTTATTGATATCTGACGCATGTTTTAGTGGCGGAATATTTAAAACAAGAGGTGTTGAAGATTTAAGAGACGCCACTACAAGTATTCAACTCTTGTACCGTATGCAAAGTAGAAGAGCAATTAGTTCTGGAACTTTATCTACAGTACCCGATAAGTCTGTTTTCTTTAAATATTTATCCAAATATTTAGAGGAAAATGATACTAAATACCTACCTTCTACCGAACTGTTCACTAGTATTAGAAAAAGTGTTTTAAACAATAGTCTTACTGTTCCTCAAGATGGCGTAATCATGGGAGCTGGTGATGAAGGTGGTGATTTTATTTTCATTTCGAATAAGTAATCAAAATACTGATAACTGATTCATGATGAAATGCGGCATTTTAAACCAAACAGGTTGGTTTAAAATGCCGAAATTTTCATTTATAATAGCCGAAGTTTTAAGCCTCCATTAATAATCGAGTAGACGGCCGTGAGCCATAAGCTCACGGTGCGCCTCTCACACCACTGTACGTACGGGTCTCGTATACAGCGGTTCGTCAAGCATAATATAGCCGCTCTTTACACCAACTATACCTCGATT
>NZ_JBNPEF010000022.1:0-92831 GCF_051117495.1 Marivirga sp.
TCCGATATACAAAACTGTTATCTCACACAAAATGCTATTCCTACCCTTTCCTTGTTTTTTGCCAAATTTATCTATTATTTCGTTGCTGGTAAACTGAATCAAACATACGAGAGGCAAAAGAAAACAACAGGTTTTTCGCTTAAGCGAAAAACTTGTTTGGAGTAGACTGCTCTAGCTGGTGGCTGTCTTTCTTCTTAAATCATAAGAATCTTCATAAAAAGCGCATTTCCCAAAACTTTCAGTACACTTATCGTATTAATTAAGATATTGATAGCAACTCAAGATATTAATTAGATGCAAAATATAGATGTTTTAATAATTGGCGCAGGGCCTATTGGCTTAGCTTGTGGAATAAAAGCGGAGTCTGAAGGCTTATCTTATCTGATCGTTGACAAAGGCACATTGGTAAACTCGCTTTACCATTATCCCTATGGCATGACTTTTTTCAGTACTTCCGATAAATTGGAAATTGGTGGAGTTCCCTTTATTTCCCACAACCCTAAACCCACTAGAATGGAGGCATTGGAATATTACAGAAGAGTTGCCAGTTCACATCAATTGAATACCTCTTTATACAATGCTGTAAAAAAGGTAGATAAAAACGATAATGGTTTTAAAATTACTACCGATAAATTTGAAGTTCAAGCTGAAAATATTATTGTAGCTACTGGTTTTTATGATCTACCCCATAAATTAGGAATTCCGGGAGAGGATTTACCAAAAGTTTCTCATTATTATAAAGAAGCCCACCCATATTACGATATGAAATTAGCCATTGTGGGCGCGGCCAACTCTGCTGTAGATGCTGCTTTAGAATGCTATCGAAAAGGCGCCAAGGAAGTCACCATGGTGATTAGGGAGGAAGAAATCCGTAAAACTGTGAAATATTGGGTTAAACCGGATATTGAAAATCGAATTAAAGAAGGAAGTATAAAAGCATATTTCCAAAGTGAAATTATAGCCATCCGGGAAAATGAAATTGATATCGAAACTCCAGAAGGCAAAAAGACATTAAAAAATGATTTTGTATTGGCCATGACAGGATATGAGCCTAATTATCACTTCTTAAGTGAAATGGGAGTCAAAAAAATAAATGAACCTCCTTTTGCTCCAGTTTATGATGCTAAAACCATGGAGACCAATGTAGAGGGTGTTTATTTAGCAGGAGTTATCTGCGGTGGAATGGAAACCAATAAATGGTTTATAGAGAATAGCCGTGTGCATGCTGACATGATTGTGGAAAATATTAAAAGTAAAAGGTTATCTGTGATCTAACACATCATATACTTATTTGCATTACATATTTGCCTTAAACTGTTTTATATGGTTATATTTAATTCCAATTATAATCCTTAATCATTTTAGTTTTATGAATCTTCAAAAATACCTCCTACTTTTATTTGTCTCTATTTTAATAACTTCTTGTATGGAGGTCGATCAAAAGGAGGAACAAAGTAAGTCCTCTGAATATCAAGAAAAGTATAGACCTCAATATCATTTCACACCTGCTTCCGGATGGATGAACGACCCCAACGGAATGGTCTATTATGCAGGAGAATATCATTTGTTTTACCAGCATAATCCTGACTCTACTGTTTGGGGACCAATGCATTGGGGACATGCTGTTAGTAAAGACTTGGTGCACTGGAAACATTTACCCATTGCGCTTTATCCTGATAGCTTAGGGACAATTTTTAGTGGAAGTGCGGTCTTAGATCAAAATAATACATCCGGATTAGGTACTAAAGATAATCCTCCCTTGATAGCCATTTACACTTACCACAATGCAAAACTAGAAGAAGCAGGAGGCAATAAATACCAAACCCAGGGGATTGCATTTAGTGTTGACAGTGGACGAACCTGGCAAAAATATAAAGGTAATCCAGTCCTTAAAAACCCAGGAATAAAAGATTTTAGAGACCCAAAAGTAAGATGGCACGAAAAAAGTCAAAAATGGATTATGTCGCTTGCCGTTAAGGATAAAATTAGTTTTTACTCTTCTACTGATTTACTGGAATGGAATTTTGAAAGTGATTTTGGTCAAGAAAAGGGGGCACACGGAGGTGTTTGGGAATGTCCTGATTTATTTCCGCTTGAAATTGCAGGTGAGGAAAAATGGGTATTGCTCGTAAGTATTAATCCAGGAGGGCCAAACGGTGGTTCAGCTACCCAATACTTTATTGGCGATTTTGATGGGGAAAATTTTACTACAGCACAAGAAGAAACATTATGGATTGATTACGGCACCGATAACTATGCAGGGGTCACATGGTCTAATGTAGATGATAAAAAGATATTCTTAGGCTGGATGAGCAATTGGGATTATGCCAACATAGTACCTACCGAAAATTGGAGAAGTGCGATGACGATAGCCAGAGAATTATCATTAGCAAATGTAAATGGTACGCTTCGTTTAATTAATAAGCCAATAGAAAATTACAAAAACCACCTTCAAAAAAAATCCTATGATTGGGAAATTGTTGAACAAGATAGCTTTCAAATAAAAAAAGCTTCCGAATTGACTGAAATAAATTTTAAAAACTCATTTGAAGATCATAAAGGAATTGAAATTACTTTCTTTAATGACAATGGTGAGGAATTATTATTCAATATTAATTTCGAGGAGGATATAGTATCATTAGACCGGTCACTGATTGAAAATCATAATTTTTCACCAAAATTTAAAACAGTTCAAAAAGCTCCATTGAACTTCAGTTCAGATCAGTTAAAAATAGAAATTTATAAAGATGCTTCTTCTTTGGAGATTTTCATAAATGAAGGAGAACTGGTTATGACAGCACTTTATTTTGGAAAGAAGGATTTGAATCGAATGAAAATAACCTCTAACAAAAACATGACTGCCAATATAAAAGCCTCTGATTTTAAATCAATTTGGTAATTCTTAAATCTTCATATTGCTAGTTTCGAAAACCAAAAGAATTTTATACCCTCTTTTTTGTTGTAATTAGGGTAAACCCACTACTTTAGCGATTGAATGAAAATCCTATATATCCATCAATATTTTAAAACACCAGATGAAGGCGGTGCCAATCGCTCTTACTTCATGGCTCAAGCCCTAAAGGCCAAAGGGCATGAAGTAGAAATGTTGACTGCTCATAATGAAATAAAAACCGTTTCTAAAAAAATGGATGGGTTAATGGTGCATTATTTGCCAGTACATTATGAAAACCAATTCGGCTTCATTAAAAGAATTAAAGCTTTCCTTAATTTCATTCTGCTATGCAAGAAATTTATCTTGAAACATCATGATTATGATAAAATAATTGCTACCAGCACTCCACTTACTGTTGGCTTTATTGCTCTTTGGGCGAAAAACAAATTTAGCATTCCTTATATTTTCGAAGTGCGCGATTTGTGGCCAGAAGCCCCAATACAGATGGGCGTAATTAAAAATCCATTACTAAAATTTTGGCTTGAAAAACAGGAATTAAAATTTTATAAAAATGCCGAGAGAGTCATTGCCCTTTCCCCTGGTATGCGAAACCATATTGAAAAAAGAGCCTCGGAAGTAAAGGTGGAATTAATCCCCAATATGGCTGATTGTGACTTCTTTGAATTGGTGGAAGAAAAAGATGAGGATTTGGTTTTGCAATATGGGGTAAAAAACAAATTCGTGGTAAGTTACTTTGGGGCTGTTGGACCAGTAAATGATTTAATGAGCTTGATAAAATGTGCTGAACTATCTGCTCACCTACCCATTCGGTTTTTGATAATGGGTGAAGGATCCAGTCTGCCAGATGTAAAAGCATATGTAGCAAAAAATCAGTTGAAAAATATTTTCTTTATTCCTTATGGTACTAAAGAAGATGTAAGGGATGTGATGAATGTAACAGATGCTTGCTATGTATCATTTTTGCACAAGCCAGTTTTAAGGACTAATTCCCCCAATAAATTCTTTGATGCTATTGCCTCAGGTAAATTAATTATCACCAACATTCAAGGATGGATAAGAGGATTGGTGGAAAAGCGACATATCGGATTTTTTGCAGATTCGGATTTTCCGGCTGAATTTGGAGAAAAAATAAAGCCCTTTATTGACTCTCCGGAACTATTGAGGAAATATCAAAAAGCATCTAGAATTACGGCAGAACAATTTTTCAGCAGAGCTGAGTTAAGCAAGCATTTTGTGCAAGCTATCGAAGGCAAAAACTATCAGCATGAGGCCGAAATTCGTTCCATTTTTAGTTTGAGTGCATGATCAATATTGATTTATACTTTCAATAAGCAAATCATGCAATTCGTCAAATGCTGCTAAACTTAAGCCTTCGCCATTGTCATAAATATCATGATAGGCCTGTTTTCCGCCTAAAGTATAAATAAAAACAGCAGGAATACCGATTCTGTCAAACAGACAATGGTCGCTATTGCAAGCTTCTCCCCTTGCTTTGATTTCCGTTATCCTTCCATTATTCAATTTCTCTAATAATTCAAAGTAGCGGTTTTGTTTTTTAGCATTTACCACTGTTATGCCTTCATCTCCTGTTCCTACCATATCTAAGTTGACCAACATCTTAATTTTCCTTAAATCAAATGGAGAATTTTCAATAAAATAGTAGCTGCCTAACAATCCAATCTCTTCTGCAGTGGTAAAAAGAAAATAAGTATCAAATTCGGGTTGATTTTCCCCGTAATATTTTGCCAGTGCCAACAACATCACCACACCTGATGCATTATCATTTGCCCCCCTGAAAATAGCACTTCCCATCTTCCCTAAATGGTCATAATGAGCAGAAAACATAATAGCAGAATCACTTTTTTGACCTTGAATCTTTCCAATTACATTTGAAGACCTAAAATTCGATATAAATTCAGACTCATTAACCGCTCTAATCTCTGCCTTATCCTTAAGTTTATCTTTAATGTATATAACCGCATTTTCAGATGATTGAGGAGAAGGAAACCAACTCCATTTAGTGCTATCTTGAATAATCAATAAGTTCCCATTTGACTTAGATTCAAACAAAAATGATGTCACTAGCTCCTCTATTTTCTTAGCATTTTCATCTCCTTTTTCAATGTAAAATATTTCCTTTTTGTCTTTTCTTGAAAATTGATGTTCCATGGAAATTTTCTGTATTTTCCCTTTCATTTCAATAGATGCTGAGGCTGAATGAAAAAGATAATCTTTGGCCGTTGCATAAATTTTAACAGCATTTTGATTCTCTACTGAAAACTGTACGTTTCCGGGAAATGTATTAACTGGATATGATAATTCTTGTGTAAACCCGTTCTCCCCTCCTGCTTCTACTTTAAAGGACTTTAATTGATCAACTATAAAATTTACAGCTTTTTGTTGGCCATTTTCTGTGAACCCTCTGCCTGCTAGGGAATCAGAAGTTAGGATGGAAAGATGTTCTTGAGCTAAATTACTTTGGCCAAAGCCTATCGAAAGCTTTAAGAGAAAAAATAAAATTAAGAGGTTTCTCATTTGTATGGAATCTTGGATTTAATCTGACCAAATGTTGTCAATTTAGATAATCATTTAGAGATGACCTTTAAGACTTCATTTAGTTACAATTTAATTCGAATTTTAATTGTAGGCGAATATCCATCTTTTCTGCCTTTTTAAAAACATCACAAGCTTCCTTTTTATTTCCCAACTGATAGTAACTATGGATTAAATATTTATAAGCTATTTGTTTTTGGGGTTTAAAGAATGTAACCCACTCCAGTAGTTTGGAAGCTTGATTATAATCTTCCTGATGATAAAGAATTTCTGCTGCATTAAAATAGATAGATTTATAACTTTCAGGAGTCCTTTCTGCAGAAACCAATAATCTATATGCATTTCCATAGACACTTTTAAACTCCGCTAAAATACTGCTCAACCCCATTTGATAATATTGCATGGCTACTTCCTGATCATTTAATTCCTCCTTATAAATTTCACCAATCAAAGCAATCATCCGCATTCTTTTATAGTTATTATTCATCAGTTCATTGAGAATGAAAATAGCTTTATTGGGCTCTCTTAGATTTCTGTAACAAACAGCCAATTTGTACTGCATATCAGGATTTTGACTTTGGCTATATTCCATAAAAAAAAGATACCCCCATAATGCATCTTGAAAGGCTTTATTTTTATAATCTATATTGGCTTGATCTCTTCTAAAAGTCAAATAATCTATTTCGTACCTTTTTATAGCCTGAAAGTCCTCATTGGAAGATTTAATTTTATCAATAAAATTTAAGGCTGCTTGCACTTTTCCTGAATAATAAAGGCTATCAGCATGTTGCACTTGTTCGTCAAACTGACTGATTTTATTTTGAAGCTTTCTATCTTGAATAAAATCAAAAATACTCACGCCAATATAAAGCAAAATCGCAACTGAAGCTACAATACCTAAGGCATAGAAGGTTGCTTTTCTTTCCGTTTTTTTATCTTTTGATGGTCTATATACCGGTGGCCTATAAGTATAATTTTGATAGGGATTTTTATAAGCGCTTTGTTTTTTTTCTTGTGCCCTTATACTGGCTCTTTTAGCATTTAAGCGTGCCTGTGCAAGTTTTAAATCATAAGCTTGTCGTAATTCATGATTGCTCAATACCGTATAGGCAGTAGATATCAATTTGAATTTTTCCTCTGCTTGAATTGAAGGATTGATATCAGGATGGTAAGCTTTGGCCAATCTTTTATAAGCAGACTTTATCTCCAATAAAGTAGCCATTTCACTCACCCCTAATAATTTATAGTAATTTTCCATTCAGAAGAAAATAATTGAATAAACCTTAAACAAACATAACAATTTTTTATTGCTAATTTAGTTCCATTATATTTAGAAACTATGGCATATTTCACTGAGGATTTTATAAAATTTTTCGAAGAACTAGAGAAAAACAATCATAAAGAATGGTTTGATGAAAATAGAAAACGGTATGAAAGAGAAATCAAAGAGCCATTCAAATCATTTGTGGGTGAATTGATCCTTGCCATTCAAAAATTTGACCCTGAAATAATGATAAAGCCCAAAGATGCCATCTTCAGGATCAATCGGGATATTCGGTTTTCAAAGAACAAACAGCCCTATAAAAATAATGTGGCAGCTTTTATTTCCAGAATTTCGAAAAAAGAAGAATTTCCTGGCTATTATGTACATTTTGATGCCGAGGGAATTTGGCTAGGCGGAGGCCTTTATGATCTTTCTACGGAAAATATATATAAAGTCAGACAGGAAATTCTCTACAATGAAGGGAATTTAAAGGAAGCGCTGAATGCGAAAGGTTTTAAAAAAGAATTTGGAGCGCTTCAAGGGAAAAAGAATAAAATTCTTAAAGCTCCCTTTAAAGAATATGGGAAAGAAATTCCTATTCTGTATCAAAAGCAGTTTTACTTTATGAAACAATATCCACCTAGTAAAATTACTTCCGAAGAATTAGTTGAATTCTGTGCTGACAAATTTGAGAAAGCCTATCCTGTCAATAAGTTTTTACGCTTAGCAATTGAAAATATTGAATAAAAAAAGGGATCAAAATTGATTCCCCTTTATAACTAATTTTCAACTAAAAAAATGATTAAGCTGATGCTTTAGCTCTTTTAGTTTCGCTCATTGCAATACCGTAAACAACCAAACCAAATCCGATTTTGTTGATGGCATCACCAATATTGTAAATTAAGTCCATACTTGAAGGTTGTAATAAACCTAAACCGTCTTGACCTAACCATCCGCCTGGCATTGCCATATAACCGATTGGGTAAATTGCCCAACCCACTAATACAAACCATGCCAAAGCTTTTATTCCTTTTTGTACTGATTCATTTCCGCTAGCTTTCGCCAATTGAGCTGCTTCTCCTGCCCATGCAGAATATAAAATGTAAATGTAACCCAAAGTGGATATTACACCCCATAACACTGAGTGGAACATTGTACCATCAGTAAATGCTTCACCGATATAACCCGCTACTAACATTACAACAGATGCTAAAATCAATTTCCACATAAAGCTTTGTTTTGCTCCAGCAGGTCTTAATAATAAGTAAAATTCTACACACATCAACGGGACTGTTAGAGTCCAGTCAATATAACGAAGAACTGTTGGGTTCATACCAGTAGATGCGTAGTAATCACGCATGTAATAATAATGAACAGCCGCAATCATGGTAATTAAACCAGACACTAAAAGTGAAGTTTTCCACTTTCCATCAACTTGCTGTCTTTCAAAAAAGAAAAACACCGAAGCTGCGAACATTGCCATATACCCTGTAAAGAAGGTAAATGCTACCGGATCATCCGATTTGATGTCAATGACATCTGCTAAGAATAATAAGTCCATAGTGTTAAAAATTAATAGTGTTTAATAATTAGTTATTTTCCTTAAACACAAGCTATTCATAATTGTTTAAAAAAAATAATTATGTTTATGTTTTATGTATTTATGTTTAACATTAATACTAAATTTTCATTAAATGTTAAACAATTGTTTTGCTATTGGCCCAAATAGTTATATAATAATTTATTGAAGATTAAATTTTATTTATAACTCTTGAAAAGCATATATTTTTTACTTTTGTGCTCAGATGGAAAACAGAATTGATCAATTAAAACATATAGCCATTGCCGGGAATATAGGAGCCGGTAAGACTACATTAGCTAACAAATTATCGCACCATTATGGCTGGCGAACTGAGTTTGAGGCGGTAGAAGACAATCCCTATTTAGTTGACTTCTATAATGACATGAAACAATGGGCTTTTCATCTTCAAGTCTATTTTTTAAATAGCCGGTTAAAACAAGTAAAAAGAATTAGAGAAAGTGAACATACAGTTGTTCAAGATCGCTCTATATATGAGGATTGCTATGTCTTTGCCAAAAATTTACATGAATCGGGCAATATGTCTGACCGCGATTATAAAAATTATTTAGAGTTGTTTGATTCCATGTCTCCGGTTATTACCCCACCGGACTTGCTTATTTATTTGAGAGCTGATATCCCAAAATTAGTTGGTCAAATAGAAAAAAGAGGCAGGGACTATGAAGAAACCATCAGAATTGAATATTTGAAAAACCTCAACAAACATTATGAGGCATGGGTAAAACAATATGATATTGGAAAACTCATCATCATTGATGTCAACCAACTTGATTATTTGAATAATGTGGAAGATTTTGCCTTGATAGTAAGTAAAATTGATACTGAGGTGCACGGACTATTTTCTCATCAATAAATTATTTGCTTTTAAATTACTAGGTTGAAAAGTTTGGCAGGCTATATCATACTTGATCTTCCTGAACACTTTGGGAACATCCTCCTTTATTGATTGAAAATTCAAAGCTGAATTTTTAATGTTGATTTCATGTAGCCTTCACTATTTTTAATAACTTTAGAAATTATTCCAATTGTAATTATTTCATTTTTTTATGTTGAAGATAGGTATCATTAGAGAAGATAAAATTCCTGTAGATAAGCGATCGCCTTTAACTCCGGCTCAGTGTCAAAAAGTGGCCAGCCATTTTGAAGTTGAAGTTAAGGTACAGAAAAGTGATGTGCGGGTATTCAAGCCTGAAGAATACCTGCAACATGGCATTGAAATGGTGGATGACATAAGTGATAGTGATATTTTAATGGGGGTTAAAGAAGTTCCGATTGATAAATTAATACCTGAAAAAACTTACTTTTTCTTTTCACACACCATTAAAGAACAAGAATATAACCAAGAGCTATTACAAACAATTTTAAAGAAAAATATTAAACTGGTAGATTATGAATGTTTGCTCGATCCTAAAACCAATCAAAGAATTGTGGCATTTGGTCGATTTGCCGGGATAGTGGGAGCATACAACACAATTTGGACTTTTGGCCAAAGATATAATCTATTCAATATTAGACGTGCACATGAATGCTACGATTTGGCAGACATGAAAACGGAATATGATAAAGTGGAACTCCCCGCAATCAAAATTGCCATTACAGGGGGTGGTAGGGTAGCCAAAGGAGCAATGGAAGTCATGTATGGACTGGATATTTTACAGGTAACCCCTTATGAATTTTTGAATGAGCGGTTTGACAGACCTGTATTTGCGCAGTTGAACAGCCACACTTACCATAAGAAAAAAGATGGAAGCCCATATAATAGAAATGAATTCCATGAAAACCCTGGGCTTTATGAAGGAGATTTCCTAAAATATGCCAAAGTAGCTGACGTATTAATTGCAGGAGCTTTTTGGGATCCACGTGCACCGGTTTTATTTACGAAAGAAGATGCCATGCGCCCTGAATTCAAAACCAGAATTATTGGAGACATCACCTGTGACATAGAAGGTTCTATTCCAAGCACTAAAAAACCCGCCACAGTGGATGAGCCTGTCTATGATTACAATCCCAATACTGATACAATTGAGCCTGAATTTAGTGGTGAAAGCAATATTACTGTAATGGCTGTGGATAATCTCCCTTGTGAACTTCCTAGAGATGCTTCAGAAAGTTTTGGACATGAATTGATTGAAAATGTGCTACCTCATCTTTTGGGAAATGACAAAGAAGATGTAATCAAAAATGCAACCATAGCGGAAAATGGCAAATTAACAGAAAAATATAGCTATTTACAGGGATTTGTGGATGGGGAGTAAAGTTATAACCTAATCATTTTTTATTAATTTTCTATTGCTGTTTTGTTGATTTTACCACTAGAAATGCACTCAACGCAACAATAATTTTCTTCTTCCCAACGGATTTCCTTCACATTCTCTTGAAAAGCAGTAGCATCTGCCAAACTAAAATCCCTGATAAGAGATTCTTTGCTTTCCGCTTCGAAGTTTTTAGTTGAATTATTGTTGTAAACTAAAGTAAATATTGGCATAAGCATCTTATTTTAATAATAAATAATAGATGCTTTGTTCAATTTCAATGTTTCGAAAAATAATTAAAATATGTTTTTTTTAGATAAACTTTCTTGTAATCTCCTTAAACCGCTCTACTTTTTAGGTAAAAATTACTACATTATTAAATTTATCTAACAACTCTTCTTATCTCCTTTCTATAATCGGATGGGCTTTTGCCTGTGATTTCCTTGAATTGCCTATTGAAATGGGAAATATTATTAAAACCACAAGCATAGCAAATATCCGTGATATTTAGATTCCCCTCAGAAAGTAATTTTGAAGCATGGACTACCCTATGTTCATTTACAAAATGAGTAAATGTTTTATTGGATATTCTTTTAAAATATCGACAAAAAGCAGGAACAGTCATGGCGGCCTCAGCGGCAATCTCTTCTAATGGGATATTTCTTTTATAATGATCCTTTACAAAATCATATATAAGGTTTACTCTTTGTTGATCCACGGCCTTTGCCTCAATAGAAACCGCTTCAGAATTTAATAAATAATAATCCTTAATCTCAGAAAGCTCCTTTAAAATTTGAATCAGCCCAATTAATCTATCAAATGCGGGTTTGTCAACCAAAGCTTCTATTTCATTTCCTATCCGCTTTTTGGTATCACCTGTAAAAACAATTCCTAACTTGGCATTTTCTATCAATTGTTTGATAGGCTGAATCTCAGGAAGGTTTAGAAAAACGGGCCCGGGAAAATCTTCTTTCATCTGTATAATGGTTTCTGATTCATTTCCAGTAAGGCTATCCGTGAAACCATAATGAGGCAAATTAGAACCAATCAACATCAAATCACCATCTTGATAATAAGAAATATGATTGCCAATATGGCGTTTTCCATTTCCCCCTCTCACAAAAACCAATTCTATTTCAGGATGAAAATGCCAAAAAGGATCCTTATTGGGTTTCGACTGTTCGAATTTTTTAATTAATACAGAACTTCCAAAGGTTGGTTCAATTTGTTCGAGTGTTGGCTTATAAAATTGCATAATGTCCTATATAACGCTGAAATCTACATATTGTTATTGAATTTTACCTCTCAATAACAATAAGGTAATACCGAAAGGTTAATATAGTATTAATATTGGAAAATCTTCACATAGTTACTTGCAAAAAAGCGCCCTACATTTGTATTGTACTTTAAACAAAAAGCTTATGAAAAATTTAAAAATTCAAAAATCGGTAATCGCCATCGCATTGATCGCACTACCATTAATGAGCTTTGCAGATGGTTTCCCATTTGTGAAATTGACCAGCAAGGAAAACAAAATGATCACTTTAAGAGTGGGCTCTGCTCAGTCTGATATGACTAATATAAAAATTAAAAATCAATTCGGCCAAGTGATTTACAGCGAAACGGTAGAAAACGTAAATGGTATTTTGAAAAACTTTGATTTAAAGAATTTAGCATCAGGTCATTATAAAATAGAACTTGAAAATGCATTAAACATCGAAGTGTTGCCCATTACAATCACATGGGATTCTGTAATGGTAGCTCATGACCAATTTACTACTGTTCACAAGCCATTCTTTAAATTAAATGAAAATGGTAATGTGGATTTCAATTACTTGAATTTAAATGCTAAATCAACTAAAGTGATGATTACCAATGAAAAAGGTAATGTTATTTATAAAGAAGATTTAGGCAATGGTTCAGAAATTGAAAAAAGGTATGATATCTCTTCTTTAGATAAAGGGAATTATCAATTCATAGTTCAAAGTGGTGATAGGAACTTTAAACATAGTATCACCCTCTAAATAAGTATTCAATTAGTCGTTTCCATAGTAGGGCTCGCCATCGGAGGATGGCGGGCTTTTTTTATGTCTAATTATACTAATCTTACTTTGTCAGGTTTACTTAAACTATTCATCTTGGTTTTTGGTCGATGTGCCAGATCGACCGAGGAGGATTCCATGGTTGGTCGCACACTAGCCACTTGAATCATGTTTGAAAATCTAACCTATTTCGATAAAGGCATAAATATAAAAACTAGGACTAGCCCTATCTATCAAAATAATGAAAGATGGAAGCTTCATTTATTCCATTAAATAAAGAATTTCTAAGCATATTCTTTAGGTTGATTATCTTTTAATTTAATTCTTTTCACTCCACCATAAATAAAAACAGTGGCCACCGCCATCATTACATGGCTTAATGATAAATAATTGAACCACCTGTGAATACTGAATTCGGTTGCAAATACCAAGGCCGAAAGTGCCGCAAAGCCAATACCTGCCATTATGTATTGTGTTGCTTTATTTTTAGTTTTCAGAAACAATAGGAATTCAATAGTAAATACCACGAACATTAATCCATAGCCTGAATGAAGTTGGACATAGAAGAAATCCAATGTAAATAAAACCAAGCCTAGAAAAATCAGGAATTCTATAATATTGACCACTCCTAAAATCTTTACATATTTCTTATTTAAGACAATTCTGGTATGCTCAATAGCCCCCCTTTCAATAAGCATTATGGCAAACATACTGATGATCCAGCCAATCAATTTCCAAACTTTGGTAAATTCGTAGTAAAAGGCATGTCCTATTATACCTCCAAAAGTGGTAGCCAAACCCATAACTAAGAAATAATATTTAAAATAGGTGAAAACCTTCCCTTTATCATTTGATTTGGACATTTTGTAGAAATATAAAAAACACAAAAAGCTTACTAAAAGGTCTGTGAGTGTCACTATAGGTTCGTCAATTCGAAGCCCAAATAATTCAATTTGCACGATATTTTCCATACATTATCTATCGAAAAAGTTTCTTAAGGGTTACTTTATGTAATACTGATACTTATATTAACGAACAAATTCCTTTTTAGCATGAAGTAATAATGTGAAAGTTTTACGTTATTCGCTTAACTTTATAATTTTCTTCTTTAACACCAATGGTAAACCGTTCCGAAAACCCTTTTATGGGCAATGCCTCCTCCTTTTATCAAAGCAAAGCTGCTTTAAAATGGATAGCCTTGGTGTTTTCATTGATTATAGGGATTGCTTCAGTCCTTTATACCAATAGTATAGTGGAAGAATTAAAGGAAAGAGAAGAACGCTCCATTGAGTTATGGGCAAAGACTTTGGAATACACTAGTGATCCTGACAATAGCGAGAATTTAATCTTCATTTTTCAAGAAATCGTTACTCCAAATAATTCCATCCCGGTAATTGTGACTGATGCCAATGGGAACCCTAGTATTTTCCGGAATATCAAAGTCGATAGTAGTAAAAATGATAAGGAGGCCATGCAACAAATTTTGAAAAATGAGCTCAAAATAATGGAGCAAGAATATGAGCCTATTTTGATTACAGGAGCCGAATCAAATGACTCAAGTGATAATCAGTATATTTATTATAGAAATTCTGATTTAATATACAGACTGAAATACTACCCTTATATTCAACTTTCCGTAATTGCCGCCTTTGTATTTTTTGGTTACGTTTCATTTTCTTATTCCAGAAAAGCAGAGCAGAATCAAGTTTGGGTCGGATTGGCAAAAGAAACGGCACATCAATTGGGGACGCCACTTTCATCTTTAATGGCTTGGCTGGAAATCATGAAAATTGATGATGATTTAAAAGACAAAGAAGTAACAAAAGAACTAGAGAAAGACATCAGTAAGTTGGAATTAATAACATCAAGATTTTCCAGTATTGGTTCCGTCCCCGTTTTAAAAGATGAAAACATTTCTAAATTAATTCAATCGACTGTAAATTATTTACAAAAAAGAACCTCTAAAAAAGTAGCAATCAATTTTATTTCCAAAGATGATTTAGTTACAGCCGATATCAACAAGCCTCTTTTCGATTGGGTGATTGAAAACTTATGCAAAAATGCCATTGACGCCATGAGCGGTGAAGGGGAAATCACCATTACCTTAAAAGAAGGAAAATACGGAGATGCTTTAATTGATATCAGCGATACGGGAAAAGGAATACCTTCCAGCAAAATAAAAGAGATATTCCAACCTGGTTTTTCCACCAAAAAAAGAGGATGGGGCCTGGGCCTTACCCTCGCTAAGAGAATCATTGAGAATTACCATAATGGTAAAATATCGGTAAAAGAATCAGTTATCAATAAAGGCACGACCTTTAGAATAATCTTAAAAAGGTAAAGCGGAAGCATACTTTAAAATTTCATTTCAAACTTCCTTTCAGATTTAAGTATATTCCAATTTATTTAAATAAGCTTGATTTTGGATATTTATATTGAAATTCCTGAATTTTAACTACATTTGCATCCCATAGAATGAAAAACAAAAATAACATACAATCTTTTAAGAGAAATGGCAGTCTAATATTTGGACTGGCAATGGCTATGTTATTGTTTTTTCAGCAACCTTATGTTGCAGAAAACTCTGAAAAGGCAGATAAAACAGAGCAAAAAGATCAAGAAAAACCAAATGCGGAATATCATGTCATGGCTTATGACGTGCTTTTGCCGGTAATGCAATTTAATTTATTCCACTCTTTTGATCTTTTACTAGAAATTCCAAATCCCGATAAAGAGGATTTTACTTTATTGGAATACGTGGAAAAAGCTTATCATAATTTTTTCCATACATTATTTAGGCTCATCATATCACCAAATGCGCCATAATAGTTTTTGAGCTATCAAATCATAATCTTGACTATTTCATATCAAGATTTCACCCAATTTTTTTAAAAAATTAAAATTTAAATCGCATTCATTTTTTATGACCGATTTAAAAAATCACAATAATTAAATAAACAATAAATACAGATGAAAAACAGAGGATTTATCGTGTTTATGACAGCCATAGTCACATTATTATGTGTCTATTATTTGTCATTTACCTTCGTTTCAAACGGCATAAAAGAAGATGCCACAGAACAAGCCACAGATGAGGCTGGAAATATTGACTATGCCAAGAGACAGAATTATTTAGATTCCGTTTATAATGTTCCTGTTTACAACCTTTTAGGAGTAGAATTCACCTATAAGGAAGTTCAGGATATGGAGTTAAACTTAGGTCTGGATTTACAAGGCGGTATGCACGTAACTTTGGAAGTGTCTCCGGTGGATATCATAAAAGGCTTAAGTGGTAATAATGAGGATGAAGCATTAATTAATGCTTTAGAAACCGCAAGAGAAAGACAAAAAACAAGTCAAGGTTCTTTTGTAGATTTATTCTATCAAGCTTTTCAGGAAGAAAACCCTGACAAAAAATTAAGTGAGTTCTTTGCGACTTCCGCTAATAGGGATAGAATTAGCTTTCAGACAGATGATACTGAGGTTTTAAGGATTATTCGTTCTGAGGTTGATGATGCAATTGATCGTTCTTTCAATATCTTAAGAACAAGGATAGATAGATTTGGTACTTCTCAACCCAACATCCAAAAATTAGAAAATACTGGTAGGATTCAAATTGAATTACCAGGCGTTGACAATCCGGAAAGAGTTAAGAAACTATTGCAAGGTGTTGCGAAGTTGGAGTTTTTACAAGTAGTAGCAATCAATGAGGTTTCGGAAGCACTTACAGCAGCCAATGAAATTTTAGTAGCAGAACAAAAGGCCAATCAGAAAAATGAATTGGGTTCAGATGATTCAACTGAAGCTTCAGAAGAAGAAAGCGGAAACTTGGCTGATCTATTGCAAGATGATGAGGCTGATACCACTGCAGTTGAAGGAAAAGAAACGGATACAGCTGACGCTAATCTTGATTCATTGGAAAATGCTCAAAACGTATCACCACTTTTCAGTTTAATCAGAAGCCAAAACGGATTAATTTATGAAATTACGGATACGGCTAAAATCAATGATATTATCCAAAGAGAAGATATTCAAGCGCTATTTCCTAGAAACACAAGGCTTCTATGGGATGTGAAGCCAAGAAAATTGGATGATGGAACGGAGTTATTGGAGCTTTATGTAGTCAGAACTCAAAGAGGAAACCAAGCTTTACTAACTGGTGAAGTGGTTAACGATGCCAGACAAACTTTTGACGAAGTAGGTCAACCAGCAGTTGATATGAGCATGGATCCAACTGGAGCTAGAAAATGGGCGAAAATCACAAGAGAAAACATCAATAATAGAATTGCGATTGTTTTGGATAATTATGTTTATTCAGCGCCAGTGGTGAACAGTGAAATCCCTAATGGGAAATCCATCATTCAAGGTAATTTCACGATGGAAGAGGCTAAGGATTTGGCAAACATCTTAAAAGCTGGTTCACTACCTGCTCCAACCAGAATTGTGGAGGAAGCAATCATTGGCCCAACTTTGGGTAAAGAAGCAAGAGCTCAAGGTATTATTTCCATTGTGGCTGGTTTGGGTATGGTATTAATTTTTATGATAGCCTATTATGCCAAAGGTGGTTTAATTGCCAATATTGCCTTGGTATTCAACATCTTCTTTATTTTGGGAATTTTAGCACAGCTGAATGCGGCCCTTACACTACCAGGTATTGCAGGTATTGTGTTAACGATCGGTATGTCCATTGATGCCAACGTTCTGATTTTTGAGCGGATTAGAGAAGAAATGCGAGCTGGCTCTCCATTATTAAAAGCCATTACCTCTGGTTATGAAAAGGCTTACAGTTCAATTGTAGATGCCAATGTAACTACCTTCTTAACTGGTGCCATCTTATATTGGTTGGGTCAAGGGCCTGTTAAAGGATTTGCTATTACCTTAATGATTGGTATTGCTTGTTCATTCTTCTCAGCAGTTTTCATCACCAGAGTAATTGTAAGCTGGATGAGCAAAAAGGGAGATCAAAGCAAAATTTCATTTGCTACTCCTTTCTCTAAAAACTTATTGAGCAATATTAATTTCAACTTTATGAGCAAAAGAAAAATGGCTTATATCGGATCAGGAATTGTGATTGCAATCGGTATTGTTCTAATGGTAACCAAAGGATTGACTTTAGGTGTTGATTTTACTGGAGGCCGTTCTTATATCGTTAGATTTGCAGAGCAAGTAGAGACTACAAGCTTGAAAGTAGCTTTAGATGGAAAATTAGAGGATGCAGGGACTGAGGTTAAAACTTACGGTGCCAATAATATCCTAAAAGTGACGACTTCTTATTTGGTTAACGAAGAATCCACAGAAGCGGATATTGAAGTAAAAACTAAAATCATTGATGGAATTGCCGAAGCAACTGGTATGAAATACGTGGAAGATGAAACTGCTGTTGATAATTCCAATTTCACGATCAGTGGCTCTTCCAAAGTTGGTGCAACCATTGCGGATGACATTCGAAATTCTTCACAAGAATCAGTAATATTTGCCTTGATCGCAATCTTTATTTATATCCTAATCAGGTTTAGAAGGTGGCAATTTGGTTTAGGTGCTGTCGTAGCCTTGTTCCATGATACCTTATTTGTATTGTCGGCATTTGCCATTGCAAAACTGCTTGGATTCTCATTTGAAATCGATCAGGTATTTATTGCGGCAATTTTGACCGTAATTGGTTACTCTATCAATGATACAGTGGTTGTATTTGATAGGATTAGAGAGACCTTAGGCATCAAATCTAAAGCATCCAATGTGGAGACTTTCAATACTGCCATTAACAATACCATCAGTAGAACATTAATGACTTCCGTTACTACTTTAGTGGTAATCTTAATCTTGTTCATCTTCGGTGGAGAGGTACTAAGAGGATTCTCATTTGCTTTGTTGGTGGGTATTTTAGTAGGTACTTACTCTTCCATCTTCATTGCAACTCCTGTTGTGTTGGATTTAGCTAAGAAAAAGAAAAAAGCTGTTGAAGCTTAATATAATTATAATTTAAAATTAAAAGCCGAATCGGAGCAATCTGATTCGGCTTTTTTATTGAAATAGTTTTCTGGTTTTACAATTTCCTTAACTCAATCAATAACTTAAAATCGTCAAAAAAATCATCCCAATAAGTGCTAAAATTGCATAAAGTGGTAACATAAATTTCAAATACTTATCATATCCTATTTTTACTAAGCCTAAGGAAGCCAAAACCAAGCCCGTTGGGTTTATACTGTTGAATAATCCATTCCCTAATTGATAAGCATTTACAATGACTTCTCTTCCAATATTGACATTATCAGCCAAAGGGGATAGAATTGGCATGGTTAAAACCGCCATACCCGAACTTGAAGGAATGAAAAAGGTCAAGCCTTGGTAAATAAAGAAAAGCACATTCACAAAAAGACCTTT
This sequence comes from Marivirga sp., assembly GCF_051117495.1. Classification (NCBI taxonomy): domain Bacteria; kingdom Pseudomonadati; phylum Bacteroidota; class Cytophagia; order Cytophagales; family Marivirgaceae; genus Marivirga; species Marivirga sp. The sequence goes on from NZ_JBNPEF010000022.1 coordinate 19,007, forward strand.
ATTCATGCCCATTGTCAATTCACTTGCATAAAAAAGAATGCTATCGCTGATCAGGCCATCATTCATCAGGATGGTGATTCCCCTTGCTAAGCCAATGATAAAAGCCACTCCCAACAAATCCCCTGCACCTTGTAGAAAGGAATTAATAAATTCATTTTCTTTCATTTTGGCAATAAAACCAATCACAATAGCTCCGGCAAAAAAGACCGTGGTCATTTCTATAAACCACCAATCCCACTGAGAAACTCCCATAATCATGATAACAAAACAGGCTGTAAAAATGAGTAGGATAAGTCTTAGTCTTATGGTCAGCCTAACAATATTTCCTTCACTTGCTTCTTTTATGTATGATAATGATTTTGTCGCACTGGCATCTACTAATGAATTAGCAGGATTTCTTTTCACTCTTCTGGCGTAAATTAATATATAAGCAATAGTGACGGTCATACAGACTATATAAATAATCATTCTTCCATCCAACCCACTCGTCCAACTGATTCCCGCGGCATCAGAAGCAATGATGGTGGCAAATGGATTAACGGTACTGCACATTACACCTATGGCAGACCCCAGGAAAATACTTGCCAAACCGACCATAGAGTCATAACCCGCTGCAATGAAAATGGGAATTAAAATTGGGTAGAAAGCCAGTGTTTCTTCAGCCAAACCAAAAGTACTACCTCCTAAGGAAATAAGTAAAGTGGTAAAAATAATCAGTAAAAATTCCCTTCCTTTCAAAGCTTTGGAAAGCCAACCCATGCCCGCATTGAAAGCTCCGGTTACGTTCATAATACCTATCAATCCACCAATAATCAATACTAGAAAGATAATATCAGCTGCTTCGATTATCCCTTTGATAGGTGCCGACAAAAAAGCAATAAATCCCTGAGGGCGTGAAGGTAACTGCTGATAAGTATTGGGGATACTAATGGGTTTGTAGATGGCACCGCTAGTGAACTTTTCCAGTGGAATTTTAACGTTTAAATCTTCCAAACTTTCTTGAGAAGCTTTGACATAATAAGTGGAATCTTGGCTTTCAATTTGAAATTGGTCAGAAGTGGCTTGATAACTTAAGGAATGATAACTCCCAGCAGGAATTAGCCAAGTTAGCAGGGTTACTAAAGCCGCAATTATTAGAAGAATGCTTTGTGCCGCAGGGAATTTCATTTATGATGTTCAATTAGTGAGGGCACAAATATAAGAGGATTCGGAATAAACTAAACTTTCGTATTCATTATTCTGCTTTTATTGATTAGGGTTCACGCAAAACCCTATCCATCTTTTTGCCTTTAGCCAATTCATCCACTAACTTATCTAAGTATCTCACTTTTTGAGTTAATTCATTCTCTATTTCCTCTACTCTATAGCCACAAATCACTCCTTTAATTAGTTTAGCATTTGGATTTAAATTGGCCTTTTGAAAAAACTCTTCAAAAGTGACTTTAGCTTCCACCATTTCTTGTTGCTGATTTTTATCAAACCCAGTCAACCACTCAATTACATTGTACAATTCAGCTTTTGTTCTTCCTTTCTTCTCCACTTTGGTCACATAATGCGGATAAACAGAAGAAAAGGTCATTTTCGCCATTCTTTCATCATGTTCGGGTGTGGTTTTCATGGCTTTTGTATTTTTTATCCATTAAAATTTAATAAAACTCTTTGATCATATTGACACTGAATATGTGAAAATCCAAAAGCTGATATAAATACACAGCTTTTGGATTCATAATACAGCTCTTGATTAATCTTTTATTCTTTTATCTCTTCCAACAAAACTTCAACCGCCTTTTTAAGTTGACTATCTTCCCCAATAACTAACTCTCCAGGCATATTTTTCACTTTTACATCTGGTTCAAACTGGAAGTTTTCCATATAATTCCCTTCCATATCTACCACACCCACTTGAGGGATACCAAACACAATATTTGGATTAATTTGTGTTTCCCACCAAACGGCAGTTGCTGTACCAGGTACAGGCATTCCGATTGTTTTACCAATATCTAACGCTCTGTAAGTTACTGGAAAGAAATGTGCATCCGAATAATTTCCTTCACCAATAATTACTGTGGATGGTTTTTGCCATTTACCTTGCGGTTCTGAACCAATATATTGTCCTCTTGGTACTAATTTCACATATTGCTCCCCATTCAATAAGGTGGCTAAATCATCATGTAACCAACCGCCACCGTTGAATCTAGTATCCACAATTATTGCTTCTTTATCATTATAACGACCCAATAATTCAGCATACACTTCACGGAAGCTTGATGAATTCATACCTCTGACGTGAACATAGCCTAATCTGCCATCAGATAATTCCTGAGTGGCTTTTTTACGGGACTCTACCCATCTATCGTAGCGTAAGTTATATTCCTGACCAAAACTTATCCCTTTAACTTTTACTGTTTTGGTATTGCTACCATCCTTAATTTCTAACACAATGTCTTTACCTACTTTGTGATTTAATAAAGGATAGTAATTTTCGTCTGCGGCAATACTCTCCCCATCAATTTTAGTGATGATCATGCCAGCTGTAATATCCTGATCAGCAAGTGAAAGTGGAGATTTATTGATTACTTCTTCAATTTTGATTCCTGCTCCAGTGTAATTCCAATCCGGATAAATTCCGAGAGAGGCAGTTTCCGTACCCTCATTATTTCGGTGATAATAACGGCAACCAGTATGCGAGCCATTCAGCTCCCCTAATAATTCAGACATCATTTCGGCAAAGTCACGGTCATTATTAATATGTGCTAATTTAGGTTCATAATCAGATTTCATTTGATCCCAAGCGACTCCATGTAAATCTTCCTTATAGAACTTTCTTAAAACCTGACGCCACATATGCTCAAATAAATAAGCACGTTCCGCTTCTTCATCCAAATACATTTCGGCTGTAAAACTTATTGGTTTACTATTTCCTGATTTCGTCTCCACTTTATAAAATTTACCTCCCACCATTAGGTATAAATTATCCCCTTCTTTATCTAAAGCAAGTGAAGCTCCGCCTCCTTTAAAATTACCAATGGTTTTGGTTTTATTCTCACGAATATCTAATTGCCAGAGGTCGTAGCTATTATCTCTGCTTGATATGTAATAGAGCGTTTCTCCATCAGGAGAGGCAATCATATCAGAAATAAAAGAAGATGATAAGGTTAGTTTTTCAACCCGATCTTCTAAATTATCCCACTCTATACTTATCTCTTTTTGTTCGTCTTGGTCAGATTTTTTCTTTTTACTCTTCTTGTCTTCCTCTCCTTCTTCCTCCTTCTGGTCTTTCTGCTGCTCTTTCCACAAATCATATTCATCCTTGCTCATCTGCGCATTATCATAAGCTTCTTTGGTGAGATACATCGCATAAGCATCTCCTGTAGAACCCCAACTACCGTGAGATCTAAACCCTTGCTTATCGGAATAATATAACAAGGCTGTTCCCTCATTGATCCATTTTGCACCAGCCTCAGTATATCCGCTTTCCGTTACATTTTTAATTTCTTGAGAACCATCTGCCTTAACCAGACCAACTTCAGATACCCAACGTTGCTTTTCAATGAAATCTACTGTAAACCATTTCCCATCTGGAGACCATGCATAGTACTGATCGCCATCGGAATAAGAATAATTTTTATCGCCTCCTAAGACCATTCTGCTTTCACCTGAAGTCAGATCTAATACTTTTAAAGTAGTACGATTACTTAAATAGGCTACTTCTTTTCCGTTCGGTGAATATTTTGGCTGGAAAGTTTCATTAGTATCAGCTAACAAGGTTTTCTCTTCTAATAGTGAGGCCCCATAAAAATAGGGTTCTTCCTCGTTTTTAATGCTTGTTTCATATAAATTCCAACTACCATTACGCTCTCCGGCATAGACTAATTTCTTTCCATCCGGATGAAAATGTACCGATCTCTCTTGCTCAGGGGTATTGGTAATACGCTTTGTCAGACCCGTTTCTGTTCCTGTAACAAATACTTCACCACGTACAATAAAAGCGATTTCTTTGCCATTTGGTGAAAGTGCCATTTCACTTGCTCCCGAATTGATTTTCTTCAATTTCTTTACTGTTGCCTGCTCATATGGAATCCTTATTGCTTTTTTCACGGGGTCTTCCCCTTCTTTTTGTGTATATATTTCACCATGGTAAGTGTAGCAAAGCGTTCCATCTTCTGAGCTACTTAAAAAACGTACTGGATGAGTATCAAAAGAGGATATTTGAGAAGGCAAATCATCGCTTCCGGGCTTTAATATCCAAACATTAAAAGTTCCAGATCGCTCGCTTAAATAAAAAATACTTTCCTGATCAGCTGCCCAAATAGGATTTCTATCTTCTCCCTCAAAATCTGTTAGCTGTTCATGGCTTTGATCTGATGTGTTATATAACCAAATATCACGCGCAATAGCCGAAGTATGATGTTTCCTCCAATAATCTTCATAACCCTTTAAATCCATGTATAGCCATTTGCTATTATCTTTTTTAACTTCTACATCATCTAAAGGTAATGGTATCTCCATTTGAGGCATTCCACCTTCTATGCTAACACTATACAATTGAGAAAACCTTCCATAAGGAAACTGCACGTTTTTCGCGTTCATCTTTCTTCCTGAGGTAAATAAAATGGACTGACCATCAGCTGTAAAACTTTGAGGGATGTCATTTGCGGAATGAAAGCTCAGTTGACTTGTTTGTCCATCATCTGTGTTATGGAGATATACATCATAGTTGCCTTGCCGATCGGAAGCAAAAGCAATGTATTTTCCATCAGGCGACCATACAGGCTCATATTCATAACTTTCGTCAATACTTATCGGAATAGCAAGACTTTGATTTTTTTCAACATAATACAAATTTCCTTTGTAACTAAAAGCAATCTTATTGCCATCAGGGGAAATTTTAGCATATCGCATCCATTTTGGAGTGGACTGACCTATAGCGCCCAGACTATAACAAAGCATAATTAATATTAAACTCTTTTTCATATTAGTAGATTTTTTCTCAAGTACACTTCAATATAATTAATTTTTATAGTTTCCGAGCATTATCTTTATCTAAGCAATCTTATAGATTACAATAATGATTGCTTTTTAATATAAAAAAATAGCCAAGCATTGGTTTCCTTTAAGCATTAACTTTAATTTTGAAGAAAATTTAGCATCATGTCCGATAGATATAACCAACGCGGGGTTTCTGCCTCTAAAGAAGACGTTCACAATGCCATCAAAAACTTAGATAAAGGACTTTTCCCTCAGGCTTTTTGCAAAATTGTACCTGATCACCTAACTGGGGATGAGGAATATTGCACCATTATGCATGCAGATGGAGCTGGCACCAAATCTTCCTTGGCTTATATGTATTGGAAAGAGACTGGTGATATTTCGGTTTGGAAAGGCATTGCACAAGATGCGATCATCATGAATATTGATGATTTGTTATGTGTGGGTTGTACTGATAAAATATTGTTATCCTCCACTATAGGAAGGAATAAAAACCTAATTCCAGGCGAAGTCATTTCTGCCATTATTAATGGAACAGAAGAGGTTTTACAAATGCTGAGAGATAATGGCGTGAACATCATCAGCACGGGTGGTGAAACAGCAGATGTGGGCGATTTGGTAAGGACAATCATTGTAGATAGTACAGTGACCGCTCGAATGAAGAGATCAGAAGTGATTTCAAATGATAATATTAAAGCCGGACATGTGGTAGTAGGCTTTGCTTCTTATGGCCAGGCTACTTATGAAAATGAATATAATGGCGGAATGGGCAGTAATGGTTTGACTTCAGCACGTCATGATGTATTCAGCAAGGAATTGATGGCGAAATATCCAGAAAGTTTTGATCCTTCTGTTCCCGATAATTTAATCTATACGGGTTCTAAAAAATTAACCGATAAAGTAGCAGGAGTAGATTTGAATGCTGGAAAATTAGTTTTGTCTCCTACCAGAACTTATGCTCCCGTTATCAAAAAAGTATTGGAAGAATTGCCCGGCAAAATAGCTGGCATCGTGCATTGTAGTGGTGGAGCTCAAACCAAAGTACTTCACTTTGTAGAAGGCTTACATATCATAAAAGATAATTTATTTCCCACTCCTCCACTTTTCAAAATGATCAAAGAAGAATCCGGAACGGATTGGAAAGAGATGTATAAAGTTTTCAATATGGGCCACCGAATGGAGCTTTATGTGGATGAAAAGGATGCAAAATCGATCATCGACATCTCTAAATCATTCAATATTGATGCTCAAATCATTGGTAGAGTGGAAGCTTCAGAGCAAAAACAGGTGACGGTGATAAGTGAGTATGGGGAGTTTGGTTACAATTAATAATTTTTAGTTTTATGCCAAACTAAGAACTCAAAATAAACCAATACCACAATCACGATTATTTCCCCGATAAAATAGAGAAGGCCTAAAATGGTGAGTTGAGGATAGAATGTGATAATCAGAACGGTAGTCGCTAGGCAGTACAATAAATTGGCGATGGCAATCGCTTTCAAAAATGGCTTCCAGTTCTTTTTTAAGAACACAAAACAACTGATAGAGTAAACACAAAAAATTAAAGCTACCCCAGCCAAAGTAAATAATATGTCCAAGGGCATGCCTATATACTCTTGGAAATTCGTCAGGACCACGCCTATTAAAATTGTGGTGAGCAATGCTCCTAAACTATCTAGTAGGAAAATTTTAGTAGGTCTTATCAGTATTCTATCAATCATTGTATTTACATAATATTTTTGCCTAGGTAAAAATTAAAGCCAGAGTAAAATAATGAATATCAAACTACCTTCTTCATCATGATATCCGTTTGTTCTTCATCCCCTAATACAAAAATATGCTTATCAAAAGCTTCAAAACCTACTTTTTCATAAAACCTTATCGCTTTTGGGTTCTCTTCCCATACGCCTAACCATACAAAATCAACTTCTTTTTCCTGGGCTATTTTAATGGCTTTCTCATAAAGCGATTTTCCAATTCCACTTCCCTGAAACTTCTTTGAAACATAAATCCGCTGGATTTCCAAGGTATTTTTATCATGCAGTTCAGTTTGTGAATCACCGAAGTTTACTTTTAAATATCCCACTATCTTGGAATCATAGCGGGCAAAGTAAAATGTAGCATATTGATCCTTTAATTCAGATGCTAGTTTATCAATTGAAAATTCCTCTTCCAAATACCGCATCATATTCTCCTCTGTATTGCCCGAGGAATAGGTTTCCATGAAAGTCTGTTTGCTGATTTGTTGCAGTAGCTCAACTTCATTAATCAATACCTTCCTTATATCTAAATAGCCCTTTTCCAATATTTAAAATACTAACCAATAAAATAAATTGTATTACACTAATCTAGTGATTCAAACTCGATAAATTCATATTCAGGAGTGCTTTCAAACAAATGTCTTAAAATTGAGGCGTGCCCATTTCCAATAATGATTAAAATTCTATCTTCAGTTGTGGCATCGATTTCTTGAATCTTTCTGAAAATTCTCAAATTTCTGTTGTACCACCAAATAGACAAAATATCTGCTCCCCTAGTATTTCCTAATTTAAAATCACCTACCAAATAAGCACCATAACCCAAATCATGATATTCCTTTGAATTTAAATATTTAAAATATTCTAGTAAATTAAGTTTAGAGGGCAGACTATCATCATATCCTATTAGGTCATAATACATTTGCATGTACTGATCTTCACTTTTAAAATCATAATCCTTAAACAATGCTTGAACATAAGAGGAATCTACTTCCTGTAAATCCTTATCAAAAGACTCAGCATCAATATTATAAAGCGTATCCAAACCTAATTCGGTAGCTAATCTCATCCCTAATTGATATCTTTCATCCCTTTTATTTCTAAATTCTCCCTTTTTATATCTTTTCAGCTTTTCATTGGCATTCCAATTATCATGCGCTTCAATGGCGATCTTGGTCGGCTTGTACTTCTTAATATAACCTACAAGCTCTGTAACTTCAGATTTTTTCGGTTCTTCCAAAACATCAATTTTATTTTCATCTTTGGATTTTACTGCGTCCAAACCCGGATAGTTAAAATGGAAAGTGCCTACAAGCAAGACTTGTTTTCTTTCTTTTGGGAAAAAGGAAGAAGGTTTTCTTAATTCAAAATTTTCCTGAGCAAAGGAAAAATTACTACAAAATATGAAAACGAATAAATACAATAATTTTTTCATCACTTTTTTAGATATGATGCATTAACAATATTGAAGGTTGCTTCATAAAGCATTAATATCTATTTGTTTGCTTGCATATTCAAGTAAATTTTCCCCCTTTTTTCCAAAACAATAAAAACCTATCCCAAGAATTTTATAAGGCTGATTACATAAGGGTATTCACCATCTTTTTGCCAGAAGAACTCAGGCTTAGGTAAAAGCTTGATGGGCTTTTTTTTTAAGGAAATCAATTATTCGGCATCTGGAATCTATATGATTTATTTAATAAAAACCGCTTTCCACCTAAGAAATGCTTTTCTTTCAACTCCATCATCCTCCACCAAGCCTGTATCTCTCCATATCCTCCCAAGGTCTTTAACTTCCTCAGGAAATGTTTCCCAAAGTGCGTCAAAATCTCTGTGGGCCCACCAAATGATATATTCGTAATCGTGGATTTGCGCCTGCGTTAATAATGTCTTCAGATAATCCTCTTGTTCGGATTCATTGCCTGAAATAAACAAATCCAAGGATTCTACAGATAAATCTTCTGCCAAATGGCTTGTTTCTGCTATGGCAATCGGTTTTTCAATCTTTTCGTGCAAAAAGTCGAATGCTTTCATAAAGTCTTGCTCTGACTTTAAGCCTTTAAAAAACGGATAAAAACTAATCGATACTAAATCCATAGTGTTAGCATAATTAGCTATTTCTTCAATAAAACCATCTGGATTAGGAACATCTGGCTGGTAAAAATTGTGCAAAGTAATTGACTCTGAAATTTGCAGTGTGGGAAATTCCTCTTGAATTCTCTTTCTAATATTGGCCATTAGCAATTTATAAGCCTCCCATTTTTCAGGGGCATTTTTCAATAATTCGTTCACCTCTATGGCCAACAACAAATAATCAGGATTTAATTGCTCAGCTATATAATGTAAGTGCTTAAAATAAGCATCTTCAATTTCTTTATCATTTAAGGCCATATAATCCGGTATGCTTCCGTCATAATCAAAAGCCAATTCATCTCTTGAACTATTCAATAAACTTACAGAAACTGTGAGTTTGGCATCAGGTATTTTCCTAGAAGCTCTAGACGCTATATCATTTGTAAATTTAGCGGGTAATGACAAATCATTGATCCATGCATTCCAAGGTATATTGGAATCAATATGTTCTGAATAGATATCCCCATTTACTCCAATGAAGTCATAAGTATTTTCAACAGATGCTACAGTAGAAGCGTAGGGCCAAGTGCTGAAACCCATTTCAAAATTCCTGGAGTCGAACTCACAGAAAAACTCCTCATTCTCACAGTCTGCTAGGGGATTATTATTTTCAGTATTGCATGAGACGAAAAGTACCATGAAGATGACTATCAAAAATAGATTTACGTTAAAATTCTTCATCCTTTTAAATCTTAGACTACATTTATCTCCAATTCAGTTCCCAAGGCCTTTATTTCACCTTGAAGTTAGCAAAAGAAAAACAAATCGAAAGTTAAAAAGCTTTCTCTGAAGGTTTTCAAACTGTAAATCAATAGTTTAAGGCTTTAGCTAATACCTAAGTCCAAACCACAAAAGGCAGGGATCATTTAGGATAAAAACACCAGAAAGGATTTAGCATTGAGCAAAAAAGTCTATATCAATCGTAGTATATAAAGTGGGTTGTGTATATGCGGTTGACATCATTATGTTCATTCTTAACCCTGTTTTTTTCGTCATATTCATAGAAGAACTCATAAGTTCGCAAAGGCACTGAAAAGTCATCTCCACTCCAGGGCTGATCTGTTTTGAATTTATAGGGATGTTTGGAAATAGGACGTAAAATAGTTTGAAGAAATTCTAATTCAATTGATTTAAGATAATAGTCTGGGTTGATATAGTTTTGATCATATCCATGATATTCTGTTTTTAACTCATCATTATAATACAATTCCGAAAAATTATCCCCACTCCAGACAAAATCCACATATACGGTATCTGAACCTTTCAGTCTTTGAACTTTTTGATTATCATAAATAACAGTTTGTGTTTCCCCGGTAGAGACCACTTCTAAAGTTACAGTATCTCCCATCCAAATATAATTTATAAAAGCATCGCCATTTTTGCGTTGCTCAAGCAGTCTGTGCTGATCATCATAAGTGAATGTTGTCTTAAATTTATTTTCTGAATAATCTGGATTGTAAAAATTGTATTCATATACTCTGCCAAATTGATCTAAAAGAAATTCTTTTTGGTAGATGGTATCATGATGATCATTTTTGAGAGTTAAGATTTTCTCTATCTTACTGTAATCAGTTAAAAAAGGGGTGGGGTTTGAGGTATCATTATCCCCTTCGCATGAACAGAATATATATAGCGCTATAAAAACTAGCATTATTTTTTTCATGACATCAAATAAAATCATTTCAAATCGGAAAGTACAATGTAAGTTTTGGTGATTTTTGAACTTCTAGCTTAAATATAGGGGAAAAATATTAAAAATCAAGCTTGATTTAATGTTGATAAAGTATCAAACATAGGTTCTACCAACTTCTAAGCTCATAAAGCTCAATATCCGATCTTTGGTACTGAAATGCATATTTGTGCAATTTTACAGCCTGCATCTAATTTCCTTTCATTATCTATTCATAAAAACAATACTGCCCATGCCTACATCCAATATGAATTCCATGCTTTCATCAGGATTATCTGCATAGGCTTTGTTTCCAAAGGCATTATGTCCTATTTTTTCAAAATTTGGAGCCATTTTAATATTGCAAAGCGGGGAATTATGAATTCTGATAATTACAGGAATATCCTCAGGTGGTAAAACAACCTTCAAATTTCCTGCGCCCACTGAGGCATTTACTCTGCTGTTAATCCTCCAGTCAGATCCGCAATCAATGGAAATGGAACCAAATCCAACTTCTGCGATAATATCCTTTGCTAAGGCATAATTTAAATCCTCTACTTCAATGCTTCCAAAATTAACCTTTACAAAAAAGGTGTCCATTGCCACGCTGTTCATCCTTTTTTCGGTATAGCTAACCTTTACATCTGCACTTCCAGAATTGATTTTTAAACGCTCTACCGCCATTCTACTTAAATCAACATTCGCATCGCCCATTAAATAACTTAAATCCAAGTCAAAGGCTTGATGTTCCGATAAATTGATCTGCCAAATATCATGAACCTGGTTTGCAGTAGAAAAAAAACTATTGGCAACAGATTCAGTAAAATTTAACCCTAAATGGCTTTTGCAGGTTAATTGAGCATCAACCTTTTGAGTATTATTTTCTTTTACAATTTTAAATGAACTTGCCGCCACATCATTTTCGCTTGCACCTAAGATTACGATAGGCTCATCATTATTAACGGCATTCAAAAAGGATTTTCCGGCTTTAGTAGAAACTTTCAGCTCAATTTTGTCAACGCCCTTTGAATCAGATAATTCAAAATGTTTGTGAAGTTCTTGACCTGAAACCGAAAAAGCAAAAAATGGTATTGCCAGAAATGATATTGAAAAATGAAAAACCCTATTCATAATGGGGTTATTACGGTAGCTTGAATCAATTAGTTGTGGATAAAATCAAAAAAGCCACTACTCTTTTAAGAATAGTGGCTTAAATGTCATTTGATTGCAAGTTAGTGCCTCTGCATTAAATAAAATTATAAAGGCAGATGTTCTAATAAACCCAAAAGACTTAATTAAAAAACTCTTTTACCCTATCAAAAAACCCTTTGTCAGCTTTTGTAGGATTCGGCTTAAAATTATCTGAAGCTCTCATGCTTTCCAACATTTCCTTTTCGTCATCAGAAACCTTCTTAGGAGTCCACACATTCACATGAATGAGTTGATCGCCTCTTCCATATCCGTTGACATCACCTACACCTTTGCCTCTCAGTCTCAATATTTTACCGGATTGAGTTCCAGTCTCGATCTTAATTTTTACTTTTCCGTCTATGGTCGGTACTTCTACCGTGGTTCCCAATACGGCATCCACGAAATTGATATATAAATCATAGATAATATTGTTACCATCACGCTTCAATACATCATGCTCTATTTCTTCAATCAAGATTACCAAATCCCCTGCAGCTCCGCCCATAGGCGCTTCATTTCCTTTACCTGACATTGAAAGTTGCATGCCATCGGTAACTCCTGCGGGAATTTTCACAGAAATAACTTCCTCTTTCGATTGAAGACCTGTATTATCCACATGAGGTGGCTTTTTATCAATAAACTTACCGGAACCATGACAAGTTGGACATGTACTGGCCGAAACCATTTGACCCAGCATAGTATTGGTAACTCTTCTTACTTGTCCTGAACCACCACAGGTTTCACAAGATTTATAGGTAACCCCATCGGCAGCTACTAAACGATTTACTTTAATTTTCTTTTCAGCTCCGTGTGCAACTTCTTTTAAATCAAGCTTAAGCTTTATACGGAGATTGGAACCTCTTCTTCCACGGCTTCTACGGCCACCTCCGCCTCCGCCAAAGAAGCTTTCGAAGCCGCCACCACCTCCGCCACCGAAGATGTCGCCAAATTGTGAGAAGATATCTTCCATATTCATACCTCCGCCTCCGAAGCCACCAGCTCCGCCTTTTACGCCTTCATGACCAAACTGATCATAGCGCTGACGCTTTTGCGGATCACGCAAAACTTCATAAGCTTCCGCTGCCTCTTTAAATTTATCCTCTGCTTCAGGGTTATCAGGATTTTTATCTGGATGATATTTGATGGCTACTTTACGGTAAGCCTTCTTAATCTCTGCATCCGAAGCTCCTTTGCTAATACCTAGTATATCGTAATAATCTCTTTTCGCCATCTTATCTATATTCTAATCATTAAAAACATAAATGTTTCTTATTTGGTATTGGGTATAAAGCCCAAAATTATCTGGGCAAAATACCTTTAATAATTGCCTGATAGGCACTATTTATTCTCCAATAACTACTTTTGCAAATCGGATTACCTTATCGTTCAATAAGTAGCCTTTTTCCACTACATCCACCACTTTTCCTTTTAATTTCTTATCAGGGGCTGGTATTTTAGTTATAGCTTCATGAATTTCAGGATCGAATTCGATTCCTGCATCACTATCCATAGCTTTTAAACCTTTATTGATGAGTGTCTTTTCGAATTTATTTTTAATTAAAGTAAACCCTTCTTTTAGTGCCTCATTATCCGACTGATCCTCAAAGGATTTCTCAGCTCGTTCAAAGTCATCCATTATAGGTAATAAATCTGAAATCAATTCCTCAGAGGCATTTTTCACTAACTCTAATCTTTCTTTGGCATTTCTTCTTCTGAAATTTTCAAACTCAGAATAAAGCCTTAAAAATTTATCCTTAGACTCTGCCAGTTCTATCTCTAACTTCTCGAAATCTGACAATTCTTCATCTTGAGCTTGAGCCTCTGCTTCTGCCGCTATTTCTTCCTCTGATCTGTCGTCTTGAGTTTCTTCCTCAGAATTTTGCTCGTCTTTTATATCTTCTGCAGTTTCTGCTTCTTTGTTCAAATCTTTTTCGTCTAATTCTTCTTTAGCCATAACTGTATTATGTTATTTAATCTAATTTCAGCATTTGGGAACAAGGAGTTTGCCAATTAGTAGTTCACTGACAAGATGGCATTACGCATTTAAAGCCTTCCATATCATATCTTTAAGTGTATCAATATTGAATTGCGTTAAGGATGAAATAAAAATAAAGGGTAATTCTTTGGGCAATTCATGCTTTAATTCATCCATAAGCTCCTCATCCAATAAATCCGATTTTGTAATCGCCAATAATCGGTTTTTATCCAACAATTCCGGATTATATTCCTTTAGTTCGTTAATTAAAATCTGATATTCCTTTTTCACATCCTTACTATCTGCAGGAATCATGAAAAGCAAAATGGAATTTCTTTCGATATGCCTCAGAAAGCGAGTGCCTAACCCTTTTCCGGCCGCGGCACCTTCAATAATACCTGGGATATCCGCCATCACGAATGATCTATGATCGCGATAAGGAATCACACCTAGATTAGGGGTTAATGTTGTAAAGGCATAATCGGCAATTTCTGGCTTTGCCGCAGAAACTACGGACAACAAAGTACTTTTTCCAGCATTGGGAAATCCAACTAATCCAACATCTGCCAGTAATTTCAGCTCCAAAATAATCCATTCTTCTTTTCCATCTTCTCCTGGCTGCGCATAGCGGGGGGTTTGGTTGGTGGCCGTTTTGAAATTGGCATTGCCCAATCCTCCTCTTCCACCCTGAGTCAATATTTTTTCTTCTCCTTCTTCTGTAATCTCAAATCTGACTTCACCTGTTTCAGCATCCTTTGCAACAGTTCCTAATGGCACCTCTAAAATAACATCTTCACCATCAGCACCTGAACTTCTGGCTCCTCCACCAGGGGCTCCGGCATCGGCTATTACATGCTTTTTATATTTTAAATGAAGCAAAGTCCAAAGTTGAGAACTGCCCTTTAAAATAATATCTCCCCCTCGGCCTCCATTTCCGCCATCTGGCCCGCCCTTGGGAACGTGCTTTTCTCTTCGCATGGAAACAGCACCTGCCCCTCCTTTTCCGGAGCGAGAACAGAATTTAACATAATCAATAAAATTGGGATTGGCCATAGGACAAGATTTTAAGGCGCAAATTTAGTTTAATTTAGGCAGGAAATAAAAAAGCCGACTAATTTTGAATTAGCCGGCTACTTTAAATTTATGATATTGATTAATTAAATCAGCTTCACATTAATATTTCGGATTATTTTCTTTTCGAAAAAATAAAAATAAAAATTTCTGAAATGAAGTTTAGAACCGCTTTAATTGAAGTTTAAAAATGAAATTTAATTACTTTAATCGATCTATTTCACTGGAAATTTTACTGAAAATTTCGTCTATAGTACCTACTCCGTGGATTTTCACATACTTTCCTTCGCCATCATAATAATTGGCAACAGGCAAGGTTTCATCTTTATAAACTTTTATACGGTTTTCGATTTTTTTCTCATCTTGATCATCTGCCCGTCCTGAAGTTTTTCCTCTTTCTTTAATTCGCTTTTTCAATTCTTCTTCCGGAACGTCCAAGGCAATCATTCCAGCAATTTTCTCACCTTTCTCTTTCAATAAAGTATCTAAAGCTTTTGCCTGTGGAACTGTTCTTGGGAAACCATCAAAAATGTAACCACCACTTTGCGCCTGGGTTTCTTTAATTTTTTCATCCACCATACCGATCACCACTTCATCAGGCACCAAATTTCCTTCGTCCATGTATTTCTGGGCTAACTTTCCTAAATCGGTTCCTTCTCCCAAATGCTTACGGAATAAATCTCCTGTTGCAATATGGGTTAATTTATATTTATCAATAATTTTTTCGCTCTGCGTGCCTTTTCCCGCTCCGGGAGGGCCAAACAATATAATATTTAACATGATTGTGTATTAATAGAAAATCAAATATAAAAGTTTTATGTTTAAAATTGCCAAATTTATCGGCTATCTCCAGTAAATTCTCAATTAGAGATCACGGATGATTTTATTTTAAAGGAAAATAAAAAATAAAAATTCCGATATTACAGTCTAAGCACTTTTCAGAAGGATTTAAAACTGAGCTCAGCTTATTTGATAAATTTCCTTTAACTCTCGACCCATTCCTTCGTAGTCTAAGCCGAAACCTACCACGAATTTATTGGGAATTTCAAAGCCAACAAAATCAGGTTTGGATGCTTTTTCCTGAGCATCAGGCTTATGCAACAAGGTGGCCACTTTTATGGATTTCGTGCCCAAATCTTGAAATGCTTCTGATAGATGCTCAAGTGTGGTACCCGTATCTACAATATCTTCAAGAATCAGTATGTCTCTGCCGAAAACGTTTTCCTTTAAGCCCAGTATTTCCCTTACCTTTCCTGTTGACTTCAAGGCTTCATAAGAGGCCACTCGAATAAAAGTCACTTCAATTGGCGTGTCTATTGTCCTGATTAAATCAGCTGTAAAAATAAAAGACCCATTTAATACACTGACCAAAAGGGGTTTTTTATCTTGATAAGCTTTACTTATTTCAGAACCCATCTCATTTATCCTTTTTTTGATTTCTTCGGAAGAAATGTAGGGCTCAAATTCTTTGTCTAATATTCTAACCATTTTATAATTCGCTCATTAGGAGTTGATACATGGCCAGCATTGATTCAATGTCTTTTTTATGTACTTTTTCATCTGGGGAATGTACATGATCTTCAGGAGCGCCCACAAAACACCAATCAATTGGGTAAGGGGATTCTTGCAATTCACGGCCATCACTGCCTCCACTAGCTTCTACCTCTAATTGAAAAGGTATAGCTGAGTTTTCTGCCATATTGATAATCATTTGCACAAAAGATTGTCTGGGAACATTTCTATCACGCATGGAAATAGCCACACCTTCTCCGTGTTTAACTCCTTCGGTCACCCAAGTGATATCGGAGATTAGCGCTTGATGGATTCCATATTTTTCGACCATAAATTTAGCTAAAAAAGGCACTGTTCCCCCGCCATGTTCTTCATAAGCAGAAAATACAATCATGCCATTTTCCAAATTTTCCGCTAATTTAAGGCAATTGAAAATACCCAATCTATTATCCAAATAACATGATTGGATGTAATCATCTGTTTCCCTAAAATCGCATTCAAAAGTTAAACTTGCTCCTCTGTCAATTCCCCTACCGAATTTATAAAAAGTTTGGTTTTCATTATTGACCTCCAATTCACATGCAATAGGTCCTAGTGAATCTTCCCCTTTCAATTTGTAGCCATTTTTGGCTTCCGGTCCGCCAATTGGAATCAACTGGTTTTCATATCGAACGCTAAAGCCTACAGAATCCATATGTGCAAAAACCGCGGTTCTAGGTTCACCAAAAACCAACACTAAACAATCTTGGAAATCTTCGCCATGATAGAGCTTGGGTTCCACTTTCCAATCACCATAATTATTCTTTATATATTGAAGCAAGAAATTTTTCATCATGTATTCTTCTCCTGAAGGAGCATGAATACCGCATAATTGCTGAAGTAGTTTAAAATCTGTCATTCGCGCAAAGTTAAAATCTTTTAAGAGTAGAAAAGCAATAAGTATGGGGATATTTCCATTTTTTAATTTTTTTCTTAAAAAATAAAATTATATTTAGGTTTTGGCACAAATTATTGTCAACCTACTCCATAAATGTATATTTTAGATAAAGAAAATAGCATTGCGAACCATTTTTTAGCTGAGTTGAGAGAAGTCGATATTCAGAAAGACCGCTATAGATTTAGGAGAAACCTAGAGCGGATAGCGGAATTACTGGCTTATGAAATCTCAAAATCTTTATATTTTCAACAAAAAACAATACAAACTCCACTAGAAAAAACCCAAGTAGCCTTGATGCACGATTTCCCCGTGATTGTGAGTGTATTGCGTGCTGGACTACCTTTTCACCAAGGTTTTCTTAATATTTTCGACCATTCAGACTCAGGTTTCATTGGCGCTTACAGAAAACATTCTGACGGCAATGATTTCACAATAGAAATGGGATATGAGGCCTTACCTCCATTGAAAGACAGAACTTTAATTTTAGCAGACCCTATGTTAGCTACGGGGAAATCATTGGTTAAGGCCTTGGATCACATTACAAAAATTGCAAGGCCAGAAAGAATCATAATAGCGGCCGCAATTGGAACTCCGGAAGGGGTGAATTTCATCACTGAAAATATAAAAGGAAATAATGATATATATTTAGGTTCTTTGGATAGAGAACTCAATGAAAAAGCTTATATTTTACCGGGCTTGGGAGATGCAGGGGATTTAAGTTACGGTCAAAAACACACAAATTAATAAATGCCTTTATCAAATACCATATTGCTTATAGTGGGCTTAGCTGTTCTGATCTTAGGAGGAGAGCTATTGGTTAGAGGTGCCTCTAGAATTGCATTGAGGTTGAAAATGTCCCCTTTGGTGGTCGGTGTAACTATAGTGGCTTTTGGAACATCCGCTCCCGAATTATTAATAAGTATTCAGGCCGCATTGGCAGGAAGCCCTGACATTACGATGGGTAATGTAATCGGTTCCAATATTTGCAATCTTGCATTAGTATTGGGAGTAACAGCCTTAATAGCCCCCATACCGGTTAATTCTGATTCGATAAAGATTGACTGGCCTATGACAATGGGCTGTACTATATTGCTATATTTTTTGGTTCAAGAAGGTTATGTAAATGACTATGAGGGATTGGGCTTTATATTACTTCTAGCTCTATATATTATCTTCATCATCCGCAGATCAAGAAAAAATCATATAAGCCCTCAAGATTTGGGAATCGAGGTTGAGTCACCCACTCCGGGTTCAACAAAAAATATGCTTAAAGATTTTTCTTTGATACTGATAGGTGGAGCAGGACTTTATTTCGGTTCGGATTGGTTTGTTAACAGTGCCAAAGATTTAGCCATTTATATGGGCATAAGTGAGCGAATAGTTGGAATTACGGTCGTTGCATTGGGAACAAGCTTACCGGAATTGGTTACTTCAGTTGTGGCCGCCTTTAAAAAGGAGACTGATATGGCTTTGGGAAATTTAATGGGATCCAATATTTTTAATATACTTTCCATTTTGGGAATTACTAGCCTAATTGCAGAAATAGAAGTGAGTGAAGTAATTGTCAACTCTGATATGATTTGGATGATGGGCATAACTTTATTGATTTTACCTTTTATGGCACTCAATAAAATAGTCGATCGCTATGAAGGTTTAATCCTTTTAGGAATTTACATCTATTATACTATCAATGTGATTTCATAGCTGTATTCAATCACTCCACTTCATCCTCATCAGGAAGCAATTCTATATCCTGAATCAATACTTTTTTAGAAATATTTTGACCTGTCAATGTCATGGCTAAACCTCCCATTGCGGTTTCTTTGTATTTAGTTTCCATGCTCTGTCCCACTTCGCCCAATGCATCCACACATTCATCTACAGGGATAACACCACTCACATTGGACAAGGCAATTTGAGCAGATGAATTGGCAATAGCGGCCGCACTTGCATTTCTGACTACACATGGCACTTCAACTAAACCCGCAACTGGATCACATACCAAGCCTAACATACACTGAATGGTTATAGCCACTGCATTAAAGACCTGATCAATGTCACCGCCCAAACAATAAACAATGGCTCCTGATGCCATAGCGGCAGCGCTTCCTGTTTCAGCTTGACAACCGCCAACAGCTCCTGCTAAAGAAGCTTTTTGTTCAATGATTAAGGCTATTCCAGCACCTACCAAAAGTCCTTCTAAAATTTTCCTGTCTTCAAGCCCATGAATTTCTTGTAAGGTAAACATGGTGCCGGGCAAAATTCCACTAGCTCCTGCAGTTGGGGCAGCCACAACTCTTCCCATACAGGAATTGACTTCTTTGGCAGCCAGTGCCCGGGCTATCAATTTCTGGAAATTAGGATCAAGAACTGTTAAAGGATTTTGATATACCTTCTTAGCTCCATTATTGATCATTCCTGAGCGTGACTGCATGTCTTCTTCTAAACCAGTTTTAACAGCATCTCGCATTACATCATAGGCTTTCTGCAGATTTTCCCATACAAATTCCGCATCCTTGCCCTTTTGATCCTTTTCATATTCCAATACGGGTTCAAAAAGTTTAACATTTTTCTCCTCACAATATTCCTTCCATCCTTTAAAATCACTAAAAAGTATTGACATAGCAGTTTGTATTTAGCCTAATGCATTAATCGGCAAAGAAACAGAAAAGTTTAGCATTATTATAATTCAGAAGCATAATATGAATGTATATTTGCAGCATGGAATTAAAAAACGATTTGCTGTTGAGGGCAGCGTTAGGCGAAAAAGTAGAAAGAACTCCTGTTTGGCTCATGAGGCAAGCGGGTAGAATATTACCTGAATATAGAAAAGTAAGAGCAAGTGTAAGTGGTTTTATCGAATTAGCTCAAACTCCTGAATTGGCAGCTGAAGTTACCATTCAACCTGTGGATATTTTGGGTGTGGATGCCGCTATTATTTTCTCGGATATATTAGTGATCCCTGAAGCTATGGGATTGCCTTATGAAATGATTGAGAAAAAAGGCCCTAAATTTCCTGAAACCATAAAATCAAAAGCAGATGTTGAAAAATTAAGAGTTGCAGATGTTAAGGAGAGCCTATCTTATGTTACCAAAGCCATCGAAATCACTAAGAATGAATTAAATGGTAGAGTTCCTCTGATCGGTTTTGCCGGTGCACCTTGGACGATTTTTGCCTATATGGTAGAAGGTAGCGGAAGCAAGACTTTTTCTAAGGCAAAAGCTATGCTTTATACGGAACCAGAATTATCTCATCAACTTTTACAAAAAATCACGGATAGCACCATTGCCTATTTAAAAGCTCAAATTTCGGCTGGTGCAGATTTAGTGCAAGTTTTTGATAGTTGGGCTGGTATTCTATCGCATGACCAGTACAAGGAATTTTCTATTCCATATTTAAAGAAAATTGCTGATGCCATTCAAGAAGTTCCTAAAACCATTTTTGCAAAAGATGCTCATGCCGCTTTCGCAGATCTAAGCAGTCTTGAGTATCATACCATTGGTTTGGACTGGACAATGGATCCTAAAGAAGTGAGAAGAATTGTTGGAGATCATAAAACACTACAAGGAAACCTTGACCCTTGCGTGCTTTATGCTGATAAAGCCACGATTCAAAAACAGACCAAAAGAATGCTTGAAGAATTTGGCAATGGAAGACATATTGCCAATTTAGGCCATGGGGTTTATCCGGACATCAATCCAGATCATGTAAAATGGTTTATAGAGGCAGTAAAGGAATACGGTCAAAAATAAAGAATTAAGGCAGGCTTTTGACCTGCCTTTGCTTTTACCTAATAAATAACAACCACACCAAAAATAGAAGTGGTAATAAAAACGGAATAGAGTATCTCACAATATACCCGAAGAAAGAAGGCATTTTAATTCCAACTTGCTCCGCAATTGATTTCACCATAAAATTAGGTCCATTCCCAATATAAGTCATGGCGCCAAAGAATACCGCTGCAATAGAGATAGCTGTTAAATCTGCTACAGAATCATGAAAAACTCCTCCATTAGCGAATTGTGTTACTTCCGCTAATACAGAAATGCTACCACCCTGGGATGCCATGGCAGCTGCCAAGAAATTTAAATAAGTAGGTGCGTTATCTAAGAAACCTGATAAAACACCCGTTCCCCAATAAAGTGTGTTATGCGTAATCAAAGCGGCTCCTGTTTCTGATTTGGCAAAATCACCTACCAAATCCAATGCAGGCATCATTGTTCCGAAAATTCCAATAAAAATAAAAGCCACTTCCCGAATCGGTTCAAAACTAAATTCATTTAGATCATGAACATTTTCTTTTGCGAATTTATAGGATAAGTAGGTTACGCTTAACATAATTACTTCTCTGATATAGGAAAATTCCTGTCCATCATAAGTAATACCAGGCACCCATGAAAATACATTTGGATCTATAAAAACAGATATTATAATCACTGTCAACCAAAGGAAATTTCTTTTCCCATTGATGGTAATCTTATTATCAAAAACTTCTTTCTCATCTTCTTCGGCACCAGACTTATTCCTTTTGTCAAGAAAATAGAATACTATTGATAAAATGATCAAGGCAAAAATCCATGCTGGCCAGTTATGTTCTAAAGTCCAGAAGAACGGCACTCCTTTCAAAAATCCTAAGAAAAGGGGCGGATCACCAATTGGGGTTAAGGAACCACCAATATTACTGACCATAAAAATGAAAAATATAATATGATAAGCTTTAATCCTGTTCTTATTTAAACGAATAAAAGGCCTGATCAAAAGCATGGAAGCCCCCGTTGTTCCTATTAAATTGGAAACTGCCGCTCCTATTAGCAACATCACAATATTGACTATTGGGGTTGATTTTTTATTGACATTGATTACAATGCCGCCCGATGCTATGTAAAGTGAAGCTAAAAGAGATATAAACTGAATGTATTCAAATCCGGCATGAACAGGGCTGTGGACATTATGAATTACAAACAAATAGTAACTCACCACTAATACTGCTAAAATGACAGCTATTTTGGGATAGTTTTTATGCCAGAAATGTTCATAAAATAGAGGTCCCGTTGCTATCATTAATAGCAACAAAACGAATGGAATCACTGTCCAAGCAGGGGCAGAATGATGTGCCTCTTCTTCACCTTCTACTTCAGCAGAATGCTCGTCCTGATTACTTTCATCAACAACTTCAGTAGCTACATTTACTTCCTCAGAAAATGCCTGAGGAGTATAAATAGTCGAAAATAAAAAGGTCAAAATAATTGCTGAAATAGAAAATATCGATGTTCTCATGCAAATGATTTTTCAAGAATCCCCAATTTAGGAAGTTTCCTATAAATATACTTAAGGGGAATTGATTAATTAAATGTTAAATTAATTGACTTAAGGCGATTTCAAAAGAAGTCTTTGAAATATTCACATTCGAATTGCTTGCCTCAAAAGTTTTACGGAGCGCTCTTTCAATTGTTCGAGAAGTATCCTCAAAAATAGCTTCATCCGTAATTTCGGCATCCGTTGTCATCAAATAAGCAAAGACTCTGGCCATTCCACAATTCGCAATAAAGTCAGGAATTACAGCTACTTGATTGTCAGCAAAATCTGCTATAGGGCCAAAAAATATTTCTTTATCGGCAAATGGTACGTTTGCACCTGCTGAAATCACTTCCAATTTTGAAGCAATCATTTCCTCCACATGTCCCTTGGTAATTAACCTTGATGCTGCGGCCGGAATAAAAATTTCTGCCTCCAGTGACCAAATCTTTTTATTTATTTCTTCAAATGGGATTAAATCATCTGTTATTAGTTCGTTGCCCTTTCGAGTTAAAAACAAATGAGTAATTTCTTCCAATGAAAAGCCATCCTCTTTAATTAACCCTCCATTTCTATCTATTATTCCCACTACTTTAACCCCTGCTTGTGCTAAGAAAAAGGCTGCGGATGCTCCCACATTCCCCCATCCTTGAATAATGGCTCTTTTTTTATGAAGTTTCCCACCCCAGATATGATAATAATGCTCAACTGATTTTGATACACCAAAACCCGTCACCATATCTGCTACGGTATATTTTCTTCTAATATCCGGACTATAATTGGGGGCTTCAATTACTTTAATCACACCCTGTCTTAACTGTCCTAATTTTTTGATTTTTTCTGGCTCGGTAGCGTTAAAATGACCATTTACCACACCTTCCTGCGGATGCCACAAACCATATTCTTCAGTGATAGGAATTACTTCATGGATTTCGTCCACATTCAAATCTCCTCCGGTACCATAATAATTTTTTAATAAAGGAAATACTGCCTTATACCATCTTTCCAACACTCCTTTTTTTCTAGGATCATTAGGATCGAAATTTATCCCGGACTTTGCACCCCCTATATCGGGACCAGAAACGGTAAATTTCACTTCCATTGTTTTGGCCAATGATTCCACTTCGTGCTTATCAAGCCCAGGCCTCATGCGGGTCCCGCCTCCTGCCGCACCCCCTCTCAGTGAATTGATAACTACCCATCCTTCTGCTTCCGTCTCAGGATCATTCCATTCAAATACTACTTCAGGTCGTTTATTCTCAAATTTCTCTAAGAGTTCTTTCATATTTTACGTATTAGTCGTTTCACAAAAAGTTTTGATGAATGAATTCATCTAAGTTTCCAAAACGCCAAAACTACAAAAATATATTTCAAATATTGCCAAGCTTTTGACCAGATACGCTATTGGAATGAGCACCGGTAACGGAGGACAAGGTATTAAATTCGTTTCTCACATTTAAAACCCCTAAAAATGCAAAAATCAAGGCTTCTTTATAGTTTACCAATTTTTGATCCGCTACCTTCAACTTAAAATTTTTAGGCAGTTTGGATTGGATTTTTTCCATCAAGAATTCATTGAAAGCACCTCCTCCTGTTAATAAAACCTCACCTTCAGTTTTAGCTGAAATTAAAGCATTACTTATATGAGTAGCTATATGTTCTATGGCAGTGGCCAACATATCTTCAACTTTGTAACGGGAAGGATCAATTTTTGCAAGAATTTCAAGCTCTACCGACTCTATCCCAAGGCTTTTAGGGTGATCCCTTTTCAAAAAAGAAAAATCATTCCATTCATTTAAAAGCTTAGGGATTATCGATCCTGATCGGCCAATTAAGCCCTTTTCATCATATTCCAATTTTTTAAGATTGGCCAATGTGTTCAATAAAATATTGCACACACCTGAATCATAGGCAATTCTTTTGCCTTTTTTATTTTTAAATGACAAATTGGCTATACCTCCCAAATTAATACAGAAATCATATTCACTAAATAATAATTCATCCCCAATGGGCACGAGTGGAGCTCCTTGACCTCCTTTTGCCAAATCCAAGCTTCTGAAATCCGAAATTACAGGAAACTGAGTGACTGCATGAATAAAATTAGGATTCCCAATTTGCAAGCTCATTTGATTTTCGGGCGAATGAAAAACTGTGTGCCCATGAGAAGCTATGAAATCGACATTTAAATTATTTGTATGTATAAAATCCTTTACAGCTTTCCCCATCCATTTTCCTAATTCAACATCTAGCAAATGTAAATCTAGGCTACTTAACCTGATTGCATCCTTTAATTTTGATTTGATTTTTTCAGGGTAGCTTTTGGTTTCTGCCTTTGATATTTCCCATTTCCATTTATTATCTGCTAACTTTTCGAACTGACAAAATGCAATATCCAAACCATCTAAGGAGGTTCCTGACATTAGACCGATAGCTTTGTAGGTGAGTTTTTGCATAAAATTATTTACTTTTAGGCTTTCAAAAAAAGGAATATGAACTTAGCCATAGACATAGGCAATACTAAAACGAAAATAGGTTTTTTTAAGGAAGACCGATTAGAATCTACCGAAACTTTTAATTCTCTACTTGAGCTCAACCAATTTTTGGATTCCAAAGAAACTGATGCTGTGATTATCTCCAGTGTCAATATTTCTTACGAAGATATTTTAAAAGAATTAAAGAACCTTAAAAACCCAATTTTATTAAATCAACAAACAAGCCTGCCTTTTAAAAACGAATATAAATCAACTACAATTGGCTTAGACCGAATTGCGGCAGTAGCTGGAGCTCAAGCATTACACCCAGAAGAAAATACACTAACAATTGATCTGGGCACATGTATTACCTATGAAGTACTTGAAAAAGGAAATATCTACCACGGGGGAGCTATTTCACCAGGTTTGCACATGAGATTTAAGAGTATGCATAATTTTACCGCCCGATTACCGTTGGTAAAACCTGAACCAATTGATGCTTACATAGCAAACAATACTATAGGCGCTATGCAAAGTGGAGTTGTATTCGGAATTCAGGCAGAGATAGAAGCTTATATTCAGCTGGTTAAAAGGAAATATTCACCGCTCACGACAATAATTACGGGTGGAGATGCAAAATTCTTTGAATCTAAAATAAAAGCCCCCATCTTTGCAATCCCTGAATTAGTTTTAGTGGGTTTAAATGCAATTTTAAGATATAATGTGTCAAATTAAGACCGGCTTAGTTGCCAGTATTTTTTCCATAATTTTTATTTCATCATCATATTCCCAGGAGATGTCCTCGCCATACTCCGCATATGGAATAGGCTTGATGGCAGAAAAAGGGTATGTTTCCAATAATGGAATGGGAAATGCAGGTATTGCATATCAAAGCCCATGGTTTATTCCTGTTTTGAACCCTGCTTTATTAGGAGGGCAACGCTTCACTTCTTTTGAAGCCGGGCTAAGCATATCTCAAAACAATATAAGCGATGAGGTAACTAGATTCACACAAGTTAATGGGGGATTAAAATATGCGACAATTGCTTTCCCTATTGTTCCCGGGAAATATGCCATTTCAGTGGCCTTAAGACCTCTTTCCTCTAAAAATTATGAAATTTTGAGAAGAAGTTCTGATCAAATACCTGACCCACAAGCTAAAACATCTAGGTTTGAAGGAGAAGGAACTATCTCGCAATTTAGTTTGGCCAACGGATGGAACATCACCAAAAACATAGCCATTGGCGCAGAAGCAAATTATAATTTCGGAAATCTTACTGATAGGACTATATATGAAGATATCATCAATGAAGGAGACACATTAAATGTCCCATATCTAGTTTCAGCCGAATACACTGACAATTTTTCTGATTTTTCATTTGTATTGGGCGCTAATTTCACCAAAAAATTAGGTGAAAACTATTTGTCTTTAGGCGCTACTTACGATTTAGAGGCAAGTTTAAATACCACCAGAAATTCATTTTTACAGCTTTTAAGTTTAACTGAAAATCCTTTAAGGGCTGAAAACACTGATAATTCATTTTTAGAGTCTGATAGAGAAGGTACCACCATAGTTCCGCAAAAAATAAGTATTGGTTTAAGTTATATGAAGCAAAATGCATGGGCTATACTTGCTGATGTTTCTTATCAGGACTGGTCAGCATACAATAGCTTCGGAATTTCAGACAATAATTTTGGAGAACTCATGAAACTAAATTTTGGAGGAGAGTTTACCCCAGACGCTCAATCCGGTACAAAGTACTATGAGAGAATAACTTACAGAGCAGGACTTAACATTTCCAACGGCCCATTAGTTATTAATAATAACTCAATAAATTCATTTGGCATAACTTTTGGTTCTACCCTACCTATAAATAACATATCAAACGTTAATTTAGCGTTTGAAGTAGGCCAAAGGGGAACACTTTTAAATAATTTAGTACAAGAAAATTATTTAAATTTTAATTTGAGTTTTACTTTTAACGATAGATGGTTTTTACGAAGACAGTTTGATTAAATTTTAAGAAAGATGAAAAAGATTCTATTAACATTAGCAGTATTAATAGGTGTTCAAGCTTCAATGCTTGGGCAAAGTGGCTGGAACTGGCCAGAAGATCCGGAAAAGAAAGCAAAAGCCGTTGAAAAAAATGCGCTGTATTCTGATATGCTTACAGCAGAAAAATATGAGGCGGCAAAACCACCATTGGAATGGTTGCTTAAAGAAACTCCTGATCTTAATCCTTCTATTTATATACAAGGAGTAAAAATATATGAGAATTTAGCTCAGACCACTACTGGAAAAGAACAGGAAAACCTACAAGATTCTGTTGTTTTACTCTACGATTTGAGAATGAAATATTTCAATGATGTAGAAAATGTAACTAACAGAAAAGCAGCAGGTGCTTATGATGTCTGGAAAGAAAGAAAGGACAGATATAAAGATTTATATGAAATCCATAAAGAGGCTATTGAGATGGTTGGAGCCAAAGGGTTCATTTCCAATACTTTCCATTATATGGATGCTGTTAGACGTTATAAATTAACAGGAGGTCCTTTAACTGATGTGGACGTAATCGAGATTTATGATCAAGTACAAGAGATACTTGACGAAATGTTGGCCAATGGAGAAAATGAACAGAATATTCAGAGAGCCAGAGACTATGTGGAAAAATTATTCAATGCTTCCGTAACCATTGATTGTAATATAATTGACGAAAAACTATATCCTAAGTTTATTGAAGACGGCAAAAAATTAGAGGATGCTGAAAGAATCGTAAAATTTGCACTTGCTGGAGGATGTACCGGTTCTGATTCATTTCTTGGAGCGGCAAAAGTAGTGCATAAAAATGTTCCGGAATTTGGGTTGGCAAGAATGATTGCTTTAAGGTCTAAAGCAAACGATAATTTGAATGATGCAAAAACATATTTTGAAGAAGCATTAAAATTAACTGAGGATAATATCAAAAAAGCCGATGTTCATATCGAGTTAGCTGATATCGCTTCTAAAATGGGTAATAAAACACAAGCTAGAAGCTATGCATACGATGCTTTAGATGAAGATCCGTCCAGAAAAGAGGCTTATGCTATTATCGGTGATCTTTATTTGAACAGCTTTACTGAATGTAAAGGCGGTAATGATGTAGTGAAAGACAGAGCTGTTTATATCGCTGCATATGAAATGTATCAAAAAGGTGGAGCCACTACTAGAATGGCGGTTGCCAAGGAACAATTTCCTTCGAACGAAGATATCTTCAACTATGATTACGAAATAGGTGATGAAGTAAAAGTTGGATGTTGGATTGGTGAAACTGTTACTGTTAAAATAAGAGATTAATCTTTTAATAAAATTTACTAAAGCGGTCTTGAGTTCATTATCTTGACCGCTTTTTTTATTTTTACAATATGAAATAGTCATAAATATGGCATACCAACCGAAATGAATATAACAGGTCATTGAAGTTTGGTGAACAATGATTTTGAACTTTGACTATTCCATGTGACTGTTGAAAATAAACCAATACACATGAAATATTTTCATCTTTTAATACTGTTTCTAATCATACAGTCGTGCTCCTCGGGTTTGGAATCAAAACAAAAATTTGAAGAATATTCTGGTCCCATTATGGAAGCAGATACTGTTGAAATCATCTATTCTGATTCAGCTAAAGTCAGGGTTATTGTAAGTGCCTCAAAACAATTGGATTTTGAAAATGGTGACAGGGAATTCCCCAATGATATTTATATAGAGTTTTATGAGCCTGACGGAACCATGTCATCCACATTAGAGGCAAATTCAGCATACTACACCAAAGAAACGAATATTTATAAAGCAGAAGGTGATGTGGAAGTTATTGGTTATATAGAACCAAGAAAACTCAATTCAGAGGAATTATACTGGGAACCTGAAAAGGAAGAAATTTATACTGAAACCTTTGTGAGGATACAGTCAGAAGACCAAATATCGACAGGTACTGGTTTGCGGGCAAAACAAGATTTTTCAAGCTATAGAATTTTAAAACCAAGTGGTACTATCTATTTGGAGGAGCAAGACTCAACTTCAAAAGAAGTGAATAAAGCACCAACTACTCCTAAACCGACAAAAAAAATCACGGGTGATACCACAAAAAAATTACCCGCTAAAAAAATCATAAAAAGAGCCGATGAGCCGAAAAAAGATGACAATTAAAGGGAAGGAATCTGAACCGCAGCCTTCTAAGCCTAATTTTATTATTATAGGCTTGGCTTTTGCCTTATTCGTAATCGGGATCCACCAATCCATTACAGTAGGTTTTGAATATTCCTACTGGATTTTTATGTTATCCATAAGTCTGTTACTTTTACATAGATATCTTAAACAAAAAAACAGAACAGAGGGCGGTTCTAAATAGAAAATGGAAAGCAGTTATTTTATTTATATCATCATATCTTTACTCTTCTCTGCATTTTTTTCAGGAATAGAGATTGCTTTCATTTCCTCCAATAAATTGCATATCGAATTGCAAAGTCAGCAAGGAATAATTTCAGGTAAAATACTGTCAAAATTTTTAGAGAAACCCTCTTCTTTTATTGGTACGACCTTAATTGGGAATACCATTTCATTGGTAGTCTATGGTATTTATATGGCCAAAATGGTTGAACCGGTTTTAATTACCAATTTACCTTTATTCTTCCAAAACGATATTTTTATTCTCCTAGCACAAACCTTTATTGCTACCATTTTTGTACTCTTTGTAGCCGAGTTCACTCCTAAAAGTATTTTCTTACTTAATCCAAATGGCTTATTATCATTTTTTGCCATTCCACTCTGGCTTATCTATTATATTACTTATCCAATAGTATTTTTCATTGTCAGTTTATCTAAAATATTTATCAAATATGTTTTAAGATTGAAATATGAAGAAGATAAGCCGGTTTTTGGCTTAACTGATTTAGACCACTTTGTAAAAAATACCGTCCAACTTGATCATCAGGAAAGCAAAGTGGAATTGGATAAAAAAATATTCAATAATGCGCTAGAATTTAAAACCATAAAGGTGAGGGAGTGTATGATCCCCAGAACTGAAGTGGTAGCAGTCGATATTGAAGATTCAACTGAAGAACTGAAAGATGCATTCAGTGAAAGCGGGCATTCTAAAGTTTTGATCTATAAGGACACCATTGATGATGTTATAGGCTATTGTCACTCACTAGCCTTATTTAAAAAGCCTTCCTCTATCAAAGAAATATTAACACCTATCATCATAGTGCCGGAAACCATGCCCGCCAATGAATTGATGATACAATTCATTCAAGAGCATAAAAGTTTGGCTTTGGTGGTGGATGAATTCGGTGGCACATCCGGCATTGTAAGCTTGGAAGACATTATCGAAGAAATTTTTGGTGAAATTCAGGATGAACATGATGATGAGGACTTGGTAGAGGAACAAGTTTCAGCCAGCACATTTATTTTTAGTGCTAGATTGGAAATTGATTATATAAATGATAAATATTTATTGAATTTACCTGAAGGAGATTATGACACTTTAGGAGGTTTTATATTATCTATAACAGAAAATTTTCCGCAGTTAAAAGATGAAGTGAGTAGTCCTCCTTTCCGCTTTGTGATCGAAAGTATGGAAGAAAACAGAATCAATCTAGTAAAATTAATTATCACAAACCCAAATTAAGCTAAAAGTAATAAATGGAATCACTTTGATATTAATCATTTATACTATTATTTTGCGAATCTTTGAAATAAACAAACATGGGAGTATTTAATACATTAAGAGTAAAAATGGGGTCGGTATTGATCGCCCTAATAGGATTATCCATTCTAGCTTTCTTGCTAACCGATTTACTTGGGCCAGACTCAATGCTTTTAGGTGGCGGAAGATCTAATGATGTGGGTGAAATTGCTGGGGAAACCATCAACTTACCGGAATATCAGCGAAAAATAGAGGAGTTTAAAAACAACTTCAGAGCTGGAAACGGAAGGACTCCTACAGATCAGGAAATGAATTCTATCCGTCAGCAGGCGTGGGATTTCCTTATTATCGAAAAAGCTTTTCAAAAAGAATATGATGAATTAGGACTTGAGGTTACTAATGAAGAATTAGTGGACATGGTGCAAGGAAATAACATCAGCCCTATTGTAAGGCAAAATTTTACAAACCCT
Source organism: Marivirga sp. (assembly GCF_051117495.1). NCBI lineage: Bacteria > Pseudomonadati > Bacteroidota > Cytophagia > Cytophagales > Marivirgaceae > Marivirga > Marivirga sp. The sequence continues at coordinate 50,162 of NZ_JBNPEF010000022.1, forward strand.
GAAACCGGTGAATTCAATAAAGAGCAAGTAGTCAATATCATTAGAAATATTGCACAAGCTCCTGCTGAACAGCAAGCACAGTGGTATTCATTTGAGTCTTCATTGGTGCCTGCAAGAGCAAGGACCAAATACGATGCGCTATTAGGAAAAACTAGCTACATTACCACTGCTGAAGCTCAAAAAGCTTACCAAAAAGAAAATGAAACAGCAGAAGTTGACTACTTATATGTACCTTTCTACTCTGTAAATGATTCATTGGTAACACCAACTGAGGCGGAATTGAAAAGCTATTTCAATGAGAATAAAGAAAAGTATGAAACTGATGCTTCAAGAACTATTAGTTATGTAAGCTTTGAATTATTGCCTTCAGGAAAAGACTCTACTTATATAAAAGAAGAAGTAGAAGAGCTTAAAAAAGAATTTCAGAAAGTAGAAGATGATTCTGCTTATGCTAGAATGAATTCTGACAGAAGCAACTCATTTAGAACTTATACAATAGCACAGCTGCCAAAAATATTAGCTTCTAATACTAATATATTAAAAGAAGGTGATGTAATAGGACCATATATTGAAGACGGTGCTTACATCTTATATAAAACTTCTAAAATTTATGACGACACGGTTTCATCTGTAAAAGCAAGCCATATTTTAATTGAAGCTGAAGATGATAGCGATGAAGCTGATGCCAAAGCTAAAAGAGAGGCTCAAGAAGTATTGCAAAAGGCAAGGAGTGGACAAGATTTTGCTGAACTAGCTAAGGACAATAGTGACGGACCTTCTGCTACAAGAGGTGGTGACTTAGGCTGGTTCAAGGAAGGTCAAATGGTAGATGAATTTAACGAAGCTGTTTTTAATTATTCTGGAACTGGTGTAATCAATAGAGTAATTAAAACTCAATATGGTTACCACGTTATAAAAGTAACGGAAGAAAAAACCGCAAAAACCTATAAAATTGCCACTATCCACAGAGATATTTTACCATCTGAGTCCACTAGGGACGATTTATACAGAAAAGCAGACTTATTTGCAGCTTCCAATGCAAATTATGCAGAATTCGTAGCTTCTGCTGAGGAAAGTAATTACAGCGTTAGAAGCTCTGGGAAAATGTCTCCAAACCAAAGAACTATAGGAAATCTAGGCGCGTCTAGACCGATTGTAAGATGGGCCTTTACTGATGCTTCTAAAGGAAAAGTCTCAGAGGTTTTCGAAACAGACTCTCATTTTGTTGTGGCAGTTCTGACAAATGAAACCGATAAAGGTGAAGCTAATTTTGAAGATTCAAAAGCCTTTGTTGCTAGAGAATTGAAGCAAGAAATGAAAGCAGATATCATTAAAGAAAAATTAGCCGAATTATCAGGTAGTTTAAATGAAAAAGCGGAAGCCTATGGTTCAGATGCTAATGTTTATTCTACCACAGACTTAAAAATTTCTTCAAATTCTATTCCAAATGTTGGTCAGGCACCTAAAGTTATTGGGACTGTTTTTGGAATTGAATTGAATACGCAATCGCAACCTTTAGAGGCCAATAATGGTATAGTAATCGTAAATGTATTGAATAGAACTCCGGCTCCGGAAATAGCGGACTACAATTCATACAAAAACCAATTGGCACAAAGCAGAAGCAACAACGTGTCCTTTGAAATTAAATCAGCAATTGAAGAAAAAGCTGACATTGTAGATGAAAGATATAAGTTCTTTTAATTTATTAAATCATTAATATTTAAAGGGGCTTTTTTAGCCCCTTTTTTTATGGAAAAAGAAAAGGAAAAGTAATGAGTACTGAGAAAGAAATAGCATCATTTAAAGAAAAACTGGAAGCTGTTACCGAATGGCCTAGCCTTTATATGTTCAAATTTATTGTGCCTGCAGAACAGCAAGATGAAATCAAAGATATATTTGAAAATCATGAGGTAATAGTTAAACCTTCTAGTAAAGGCAAGTATGTGAGTTTAACCATTAAAATGTTAGCCAACTCTGCAGAGCAGATTATTGAAAAGTATCTGGAAACCAATAAGGTAAAAGGAGTAATTGCCTTATAGCTTTAGGTACTGTAACAAATCATTTTCTGATCGGTTAAATACACTAAAAGTTAATATTATGTGGAAAGAAGAAAATAATACGCTTAAAAGAACATTTGAATTTAAAGATTTCACGCAAGCTTTTGGCTTTATGGCTCAAGTGGCCATCATAGCTGAGAAAATGGGGCATCACCCGAACTGGTCTAATGTTTACAATAAGGTAAGCTTTGAGCTGACCACGCACGATGAAGGTAACACCATAACAGAAAAAGATAAAAAGCTAGCCGAGGAAATTGATAAATTAGTTTAATAAAATCTTTAATTTTGGGGATGGAGCAATCAAAAACACAACTTTACTTGGTGCCCACCCCCATTGGCAATCTGGAGGACATGACCTATCGTGCGGTCAACATCCTAAATCAGGTAGATGTTATTTTAGCCGAAGACACCAGAACCTCCGGAAAACTGCTCAAGCATTATGATATCAAAAAACCACTGCAGAGTTTTCATATCCATAATGAGCATAAGAAAGTTGAGCAAGTAATTGAAGAACTAAAAGCAGGAAAAATCATGGCATTGATTTCAGATGCTGGAACACCCGGAATATCAGATCCGGGTTTTTTATTGGCTCGTGAAGCTTTAAAAAATGACATTAAACTGGAATCCCTTCCAGGCGCTACTGCCTTAATCCCCGCTCTTATCAAATCTGGCTTCCCAAATGACCGATTTATTTTTGAAGGCTTTTTACCACATAAAAAAGGACGGAAAACCAGAATAGAAAATTTAAAGGAAGAAGAGCGAACGATCATCTTTTATGAATCACCACATCGTTTGCTGAAAACATTGAAACAACTGGCCGAAGTGATGGGCGAAGAAAGAATGGCTTCTGTCTCCAGAGAACTCACAAAATTATTTGAAGAAACCATAACCGATACCTTGGCAGGACTCATTGAACATTTTGAGCAAACTGCCCCTAAAGGAGAAATTGTATTGGTATTAAATGCAAAATCATGATTAAAAAACTTTTTATAGGATTATTAATTGTATCCACTTTTTCATTTTCAATATCAGCTCAAAATACGCTTTCAGATGACGCTAAAATGAGTTTGATTACCGTTGCACCAGGAGATGAGCTTTATTCAGGTTTTGGTCATTCTGCGCTATGGGTAGAAGATGAAAGTAAAGGCCTAAGCGTAGTTTTCAATTACGGGACATTTGATTTTGAAACGCCTGGTTTCTATATGAAATTTGTAAGGGGGAAGCTTGATTACATGCTCTCTGCCGGAAGAATATCATATTTAATCAATTCTGCTAAGGCCGAGAAAAGAAGTGTAATTCAGCAAAAACTAAACCTAAGCCCGAAACAGAAAAATGAAATCTATAGCTTTCTGATAGAAAACATCAGACCAGAAAATCGATTTTACCAGTATGATTTTTTCTTTGACAATTGCTCAACACGCTTCAGGGATTTATTGGAAGATGTTTTAGGTGAAGGATTGGTTTGGGAAAGAGAAGCTGAAGGACTTACTTTTAGAGAGTATTTAGATATCTATTTAGCAGACAAACCTTGGCAAGATTTCGGTATCGATTTGGTCCTAGGGCAACCTACAGACCAAATTGCCGACAAAAGGAATGAGATGTTCCTGCCCGATCTTTTGATGTTCCATTTTGACGAAGCTACTTATAATGGAAAACCGATAGTGGAAGAAAAAATCATCATTTATGAGGCAGAAGAAGATCAAGCCACTGTTGGCTTTCAAATTTTGCCTGAATATGTCACTTGGTTTCTTTGTTTATTTGGGATTTTCTTGAGCGTAAGACATCATAAATCCAAATTAAGCGATGTTTGGTTCAACAGGTTATTATTTGTCATTACAGGGCTTGTTGGTTGTCTAATCTTCTTTCTATGGTTTCTATCGGACCATGTGGCAACGGTCAATAACTGGAACATGATTTGGGCCTTTCCATTAAATGTGGTGTTAGCCTTTTTACTTTTCAAAAAACCAGCAAAAAAATGGCATACGGTATTTTACGCTTTATTCGGAATTGTTCAATTTATGGTATTGGGATTTTTCTATACCCTGCCACAAGCCATGCATACGGCAGTATTGCCTATTGTTTTATATTTTGCCTTTAAGTCCTTTAACCTTTTATACAGAACCAAAAAAATGAATGTATAACGGTCTAAGACCGACTTATTACTTGAGGTCACGCTATGCAATGATTAAATCTTCTACCAAACGAAAAAGATATAAACTAAAAAGATGAAACTAAACACTATTCATCAAGAAGCAAAAAAGCTAGTCAAAGAAGTAGGTGAATTCATAAGAGAAGAATCCGAAAACTTCAATACTGCTAAAGTAGAGCACAAAGGATTTAACGATTTGGTGAGTTATGTCGATAAAGAAGCGGAGAAAAGATTAGTAGAAGGCCTAGGTGAAATCTTGCCCGAATCAGGTTTCATTGCAGAAGAAGGTACCTCCAATAAAAAAGGAGAAAGGTATAATTGGATAATTGATCCTTTGGACGGCACCACTAATTTTGTACATGGTTTGCCTGTATTTTCAATCAGTGTAGCATTGCAAGAAAATGATGAAATAGTTTCCGGAATAGTATTGGAAATTAATCGAGATGAGTGTTTTGAGGCCGTTAAAGGCGAATCATCAAAGTTGAATGGAAAGCCTATTTCTGTTTCTAAAAATATTGACCTCTCTCAAAGTTTAATTGCAACTGGTTTTCCCTATAATGACTTTGATAAAATGGATGACTATTTATCAATCTTAAAACATTTAATGCAAAACACTCATGGATTAAGAAGATTTGGCAGTGCAGCAGTGGATTTGGCCTACGTGGCCTGCGGAAGATATGAAGGTTATTTTGAATACAACCTGAATGCTTGGGATGTTGCGGCAGGTGCCTTCATTGTACAACAAGCCGGGGGAAAAGTAAGCCGATTTAATGGTGATAAAGATTACATTTTTGGCAGGGAAATATTATCTTGCCCACAAGAAATTTATCAAGAACTATTAACTGTAATCCAGAACCAATGGAAACACAATCAATAGAGAAAAGTCAAAGGATTAATTTAGGGGCTGGTAGGGTGAAATTCTCAGATGATGCAATTAAGAAGTTGAATTATGTATTGAGTGGATTGTTTATGTTGACCGCAATTTCATATTTTATCAATTATATGGAAAAAGAGCATGAACTAGGCAGACACTTTTTTACTAGCTTCATTTATATTTTCACTGCTCTTTTGTTTTTCCTTAAAGCTCGAATCGAGTTATCTTCTACTTCAAAATACGCCCCGCATTTTATGATTTCTGATGATTTTATTAAGGTAAAAACAGGGGTATTCAAAAAATCTATATTGATAAATTGGAATGATATTAAGAAAGTGGAGCTTAGTTCTTATAAAATTGGAATTAAAGACAAAACAGGAGTGCAATATTATCCTTATCAAACCAGAAAAGATACATCAATTCAAATCAAAAGGGCTATTGAAGAAATGGCTACTCAAAAAGGAATAGAGGTGGAGAATCTTTTAAGAAAGTAAACTTATTTTTACAATACGACTATAATGTCTTCTAACCAAAGTCCAGAACCAATGGAAACACCATCAATAGAGCAAAGCCAAAGATTTACTTTAGGATCAGGAGACATTAGTATGTCTGAAAAAACTGCTATAAAATTAAATTATATAGCAGGCGGGCTAATGATGATTTCTTCACTATATTATATCATCAGTTTTGTTCTTATAGATACTGAGTTTAACTATAAAATCATTTCAGGCGTATTATTTTTCTTATCAGCTTGTATATTCTTGTTCAGAGCCCATTTTGAATTATCCCCTAGCTCAAGATATGCCCCTCATTTTCTAATCTCAGATACTGGAATTAAAATCAAAACAGGCGTTTTCAAAAACTCAGTTTTCTTCAATTGGGATGATGTTAAGAAAATAGAAATAGGTTACTATTTAATTGGGATTAAGGACAAAACAGGATTAGAATATTTTCCTTATAAAACAAGAAAAGAAACTTCTATCCAGATCAAAAGTGCTATTGAAGAAATGACTACTCAAAAAGGGATAGAGGTACACAATCTATCGAGAAGATAAACAAAATTCCTTACCCCATGAGTAAGAAAATACTGTTTACTTTTTCTCCAAAAGATTTATCAAATCGGTTTCGGTTTTCTTAACGGCAATAAAGTTGGGCCCCAAAAAGTCTTCGTATTTAAATTCGTATTTTCTGAACTCGACCGTTTTCGGGAAAATTTTTCCTAGTAAGTAGCCTTTGCTCTCGAAATAATTGTAAAAATCTATTAACAATTTTTTAGTAGTGATATTAATATATCCATATTCGAATTGAATCATCTTTATTTTTCCATTCGAAATATGTTCATCGAAACCCAACAATGCATCAAATTCAGCGCCTTCCACATCAATTTTTAATAGGTCAACCTCATCAATTTTATGTTCTTTCAAAAAATCGTCCCCTTTTGTCAGTTCAATTGTCTGCTTTTGAGTCGATTCGTAAGATAAGCCCTGTATGTCAACCAATGAAGAATGAGTATTGGAATTAAAAATATTAATTTCTTTGCTGGTATTGGTTTTGTAAAGTCCTTTTTGAACAGCTACAATATTTTCATGAGTACTTACATTTTGTGATAAGAGTTTGAAAGTATCTTTCACAGGCTCAAGTGAATATATTAAGGTATTGGGCATCAATTCATTACAAACTAGCGTGTATTTACCTATATTAGCTCCACCATCTATAATCACTGCGGGCTTGAGTTTAGATATTTTTTTTAGAACAGTAAATTCTCCGTTACTGTATAAGTCATGGTTTCTATTTTCATATAACCGGTTTAGTGCTCTTCCAAAGCCAGCCAGCCCTTTAAATAATTTGTTATGGGAGTTCCTCTTAAAAAATCTTTTTATTACTGACATAATTATTAATACCAATTAAATAACCGCCTGGCTACTAAAGAAGCAAAGTGTTTGATTTAATACCCTTATAAAAGCCGTTGAGATTTATTAAAAATTAAAAAGCTAAGCAGAAAATTTTTAGCTTAGCTTTTTAATTTATATCTACTATTATTTTTAAGCTCCGGTACAATTCCAATCTTGGCCATACTGATTTCCTGTATCCTCCAGTTCATCCTCAAACTCTTGAACCTGTTCTGGAGAACCACAATAATCCTCCTCTATGCCTGTATTGGCTTCGGTACAAACCACACAAACTTCTACTAGCCCACAGGCTGAAATCATTAAAATCAAAATAAGGGTTGATAGCTTTTTCATAATAAATTTATTCTTCGGTTTCTTCTTCCACTTCATCAATAGTCAAACGGTTTTCTCTATTGGCTATTTCCCAAGCAGTGTAAAATACTAAATCAGTTCTTTTCTTCAATAAATCAAATTCAATTTTTTCCACAGTATCAGTATGCTGGTGATAATCCGGATGAGTACCGTTAAAATAGAAAATGATTGGAACACCATTTTTGGCAAAATTCCAATGGTCAGACCTGTAATAAATTCTATCAGGGTGGTCTTCGGCATTGTAAGTATAATCCAGCTCTAATTTTGTGTAATTTTCATTCATCGCCTCACTAATCTCATGTAACTCTGTAGAAATTCTGTTTGAACCAATCAAATAGACAAATTCTCTATCATCCATATGTGCAGAATCCACTCTACCTATCATATCAATGTTCAAGTTTGTGACCGTATTTTCTAGCGGAAACACAGGGTTCTCAGCATAATGAGCCGAGCCTAACAGTCCTTTTTCTTCACCAGTTACCGGCATAAACAAAATACTTCTTTTGGGTCCATGTCCTGCTTTTTTGGCCTTCACGAAAGCTTCTGCTATTTCTAATACGGCAGTAGTACCTGATGCATCATCATCTGCGCCATTATATACTTTCCCATCTTGAACCCCAACATGGTCATAATGTGCTGTTAGGACAATTAACTCATCTGGCTTTTCCGTTCCTTCCAAATATCCCAATACATTTTCAGTTTCTATTGTTTCAGTATTGATTTCAGCAAAAAGCTCCGCTGAAGCATTGTCCCCAATTTTCAATTCAGAAAGTGGCTTACCAAAAAATTCTTCTGCCAATTCCTTATAAATAACTACGCTAGCTAATCCCTTTTTTGATGGCTCTTCTCTAGACAATGAACCATGGGTAGCATAATATCTGCCATATCTTAACACCATATTCATTCTGCTACTATCCTCCGCAAAAACTAATGCCCCTTTAGCACCTAATTCTTCAATAACCTTCAAAGTTGGAGTAAATTGTCCTTCTGCTTGAAAAGCTAAAAACTTACCTTCTGCTTCAACATTTTCTAAATCCTCCTCAGTAGCCTTATTTACAAATACTATTTCGATTTCATTTCTCTCAAATGGTGTATTAGCCCAATAGACCATTTGATCAAGGTTTTTAATGGTTTTGTCATTTACCACTATTTCAGATTCTCCCCTATAGGTTTGATAAAGATTAAATTTTTGAAAATAAGATCCATCAACTGGGGCTGTCAATCCTAAAGATTCAAAATGATTTTTGATATATTCTGCCGCCATCTTTTGACCTTTCTTTCCAGTTTCCCTTCCTTCAAGAGAATCAGAAGCTAACAAAGTAATATGGCGAGTTAAATCGTCATCTGTAATGGTTTTGGCATACTTTCTTGCTTGCTTTTCCATTACTTGGGCTGACAGTAAACTTACTGCCAATAAACTCATGGCTAGAGTTGAGAAAAAAGTCTTCATAATTAAGGGTTTAAGGTAAATTTATTTAAAATTTTTACTGTTATGTGAACAAAATTCCTAAATAATATATTGTACTTTTGTAGCACGAAACAGTCCGTAATATCTAAAATATTTATTAAAGATACTTTCAAATATTATGAAATTAAACCCTCTGTACCAAGAAAGATTTGATGTAAGGCATAATGCACCGGATAATCAGCAAATATCGGAGATGCTGAAAACGGTAAAAGCCGATTCTTTAGAACATCTTATAGATGAAACTATACCCAAGGCTATCCAGCTAAAGAAAGATTTAAACCTTCCTGAAGCGCAAACTGAATTTGAATTTTTAGAGTCTTTTAAAGAGCTTGCTCAAAAAAATCAGATTTTTAGATCTTATATAGGCTTAGGATACTACAATACCCATACTCCGGGTGTAATCCAAAGAAATATTCTGGAAAATCCAGGGTGGTACACGGCTTATACACCTTACCAAGCAGAAATTGCACAAGGTCGATTAGAGGCTTTGGTGAATTTCCAAACCATGGTAATGGATTTGACCGGTATGGAGTTGGCAAATGCTTCCTTATTGGATGAAGGAACAGCTGCGGCAGAAGCCATGAGCATGTTCTATGGTTTAAGAAAAGGTAAGAAGAAATCAGCAACTGTTTTCTTTGTGGATGAAAACACTTTTCCGCAAACTATCGACATACTAAAAACTAGGGCTAATCCTCTGGGAATAGAATTAAGAATAGCGGATTTATCGCAACTAAATGTGACAGACCCGGAAATTTTTGGGTTTTACGCTCAACAAATCAATTTACAAGGAGAAATCAATGATCTAAAACCAATTATTGAAGTTGCTACCGAAAACAATGTACATTCTACAATTGGTGCAGATCTATTGGCACTTACCTTATTGACTCCTCCTGGAGAAATGGGCGCTGACTGTGTAGTAGGTACTTCACAACGATTTGGTATTCCGTTAGGTTATGGTGGCCCACATGCGGCATATTTTGCAACAAGGGAAGCATATAAAAGGCAAATACCGGGTAGAATTATTGGTGTTTCTGTAGATAAAAAAGGTAATAAAGCCTACAGAATGGCCTTGCAAACAAGAGAACAACACATTAAAAAAGAAAAAGCAACTTCTAACATTTGTACCGCTCAGGTACTATTGGCCATCATGTCAGGTATGTATGGGGTTTACCATGGTCCGGTAGGATTGAAAAAGATCGCAATCCGCACCCATTCGTTGACAAAATTATTAGCCAATGGATTGACGGCATTAGGTTATGAAGTAAGCAATAAAAATTTCTTTGATACCATCACACTTCAGCTTGAATCAGAGAAATTAAGAGAAAAACTTCATTCATTGTTATATGAAAGAAAAATCAATCTTAATTTAAGTGGGACGCATACAGTTTCTATCGCATTGAACGAAACTACCCGTATTCATGATGTAAAAGAATTGATTGAGATATTTGCCTTAGTAGTGGATGAAGATGCCAATAAATTTTCACTTGAGGATAATATTGATCACCTAGAATTGGATTGGCCAAAACAATTGATTCGTGAAAGTAGGTTCATGGAACATCCAATATTCAACCAATTCCATGCTGAGCACGAAATGTTGCGCTATATCAAAAGATTGGAAAATAAAGATTTATCATTGGTGCATTCCATGATTTCATTGGGCTCTTGCACTATGAAATTGAACGCAACAGCTGAAATGATTCCGATTACTTGGCCAGAAATGGCACATATTCATCCTTATGCACCAAAAGAACAAGCTTTGGGCTATAGAGAGATGTTCATTAAGCTGGAAAATATGTTGACCGAAATTACCGGTTTTGCCGCTACCTCATTACAACCCAATTCAGGTGCTCAAGGTGAATATGCTGGTTTAATGGTCATCAGAGGCTATCACCAAAGCAGAGGTGAAGGTCATAGAAATGTGACGATAGTGCCGTCTTCAGCCCATGGAACCAACCCAGCAAGTGCCGTAATGGCCGGAATGAAAGTGATCATTACCAAATGTGACGATCAAGGAAATATTGATTTGGAAGACTTGAAGGCCAAAGCAGAAGAGTATAAAAATAATTTATCTGCATTAATGGTGACTTATCCTTCTACTCATGGTGTGTTTGAAGAAAGTATTCAAGAAATCTGTCAAATCATTCATGATAATGGAGGTCAGGTTTATATGGACGGAGCTAATATGAATGCCCAAGTTGGTTTAACATCTCCTGCAAATATTGGAGCTGATGTTTGTCACTTGAACTTACATAAAACATTCTGTATCCCGCACGGTGGTGGTGGGCCAGGCATGGGGCCAATTTGCGTAGCTGAACATTTACAAGATTTCTTACCTGGCAATCCGTTAATTCCGACTGGTGGTAATCAAGCTATTTCGGCCATCTCTGCAGCTCCTTGGGGCAGTGCCAGCATATTGGCTATAAGTTATGCTTATATTTGCATGATGGGCAGTGAGGGGCTTAAAAAGGCTACACAAACCGCCATTTTAAACGCTAACTATATAAAAGAAAAATTAGCTGGTCATTATCCGGTTCTTTATACCAATCAAAAAGGTAGAGCCGCTCACGAAATGATCATTGATTGCCGTGCTTTTAAAGAATATGGAGTTGAGGTTGAGGATATTGCCAAGCGTTTAATGGATTATGGATACCATTCCCCTACTGTTTCTTTCCCTGTTCCGGGTACTATGATGATAGAACCAACGGAAAGTGAAAGTAAAATGGAATTGGACAAATTCTGTACTGCCATGATTTCAATTAGGGAAGAAATACAAGAAATTGCAGACGGAAAAGCTGATGCGACTGAAAACGTGCTGAAAAATGCACCACATACAATGTCCGTAGCCTTGGCAGAAAAATGGGAATTACCATATTCAAGAGAAAAAGCAGTTTTCCCAATAGAATCAGTTCGCCACAACAAGTTTTGGCCAAGTGTAAGTCGAATAGACAGTGCTTATGGGGATAGAAACTTAATGTGTAGCTGTATTCCAGTATCAGAATATGAAAATTCAGAGGAAGCAGTTAGTGTCTAAACTCAATATCTAAGAATAGAAAAGCCTTTCAAGTTTGAACTTGAAAGGCTTTTTTTTGATATCAGGAAATTAAAACTGAAAACTATTCTACAATAATGGATTTGGTTTTATTGTATTGTGAACTTCCCGCCTCCACTATGAAAAATTTAGGGTTGTAATAGCTTAAATCATATTCTTTTGTAAATAGGCCAGATTTAGAAACCGTCTCTTGTTTGATTAAATTTCCTATTAAATCGTATATTTTAATCGTTGTGGATTTGTTATTCTCTTTGTAAAAACTGATGCTGAATTTTCCTGTTTCGGTTTTCTTAAGCTTAAAATCAAATTCAGGATTAACCAATAATTTTTTAGGATAACTTACTCTTCCATCTTTTTCGATACTTTCCACTTCAATGCTGTCCTGCGAACTTTCTTGAGCATTGGAAATAGAAATCGAAAGACATAAAAATATAAGTATTACTAAAACTCTAATCATATTATTGGGTAGTAATTATTCATCCTCAAATTTTTCTAACACAAAATCTTTGCCATTAAAAGATGCAAAAGTATTATAATTCACCCATTCCCCTAAATTTATGTAGCGAGAATTTTCTGCCACCTCCAAATCAAGTGGTAAGTGTCGATGTCCAAAGACATAATAATCGTGATGTGTACGTTTTTCAACCTCTTTTGCATAAGTCCATAGCCATTCTCCATCCCCCAAAAATTTTTCCGTATCAGAAGTGCTACTGCTAATTCTACTATTAGCTGACCATTTATTGGCAATCCTAATTCCTAAATCGGGATGAATTTGCCTGAAAAGCCATTGACACAATTTATTGTCAAAAGCCTTTTTAAGAAATTTATATTGTTTGTCCCCAGGCCCTAAACCATCGCCATGACCTATTAAAATTTTTTGACTGTTAGCCAATAAAGTGATGGGCTCTCTGAACACATCAATACCCAATTCTTCCTTAAAATAGCCATACATCCACATATCATGGTTTCCAGTAAATAAATAGATAGGCAATCCGTTATCAGCCAATTCAGCTAATTTACCTTGAAAGCGAATAAATCCTTTAGGAATAGCTTTTTTGTATTCATGCCAAAAATCAAAAATATCACCCACTAAAAATAAAGCGGAAGCATCGGGTTGAATCTGATCCATCCACCGGACAATTCTTTGTTCTCTAATATGGCTCTCCTTCAAATTGGGGGCTCCCAGATGAAAATCTGAAGCAAAATATATTTTTTTTGATGCCGGTATATCCAGTTTAAGGGTTTTCATGATCGGCTACAAAGCTAAAAAAAGCAGATTAAAACCTAACTATTTTTTTCATTTAACAAAAAAATCTTTTGGAATCATTTCACTTATAGAATTTTGGCTCTACATAAAAAAAGCTGGACTTATGAAAAATCCAGCTCTAATTACAATTATGAAAAAATACTATTATTTACCTAAAAATGAACTTAACATCCAGTGATGTTTCTCCATATCTTGAATAAATGTATTCAACATATCTTCTGTACCAACATCTCCTATATCAATAGCTGCGTTCATAGCATCAGTTAAAAATGATAATAATATTTGATAATCATTTAATATTTCTTGCACCATTTCTTCCGCAGGCAAATCAGTTGGAGATTCTTTGATATTGGAATTTTCCATATAGTCACTCAAATTACTGAGTGGAGTATGTCCAAAAACTCTTATTCTTTCTGCTATTTCATCAATGCTTTCTTTTGCGATATCATATCTTTCTTCGAATTGCTCATGCAAATCAAAGAAATCGGCACCTTTTACATTCCAGTGGAAGTTTCTGAGTTTTTGATAATGCATGTGATAATTGGCTAGCAATGCATTCATTACTTCTACCAATCTTTCAGTTTCTGATTTATCAAAACCTAATTTTCTATATCTTTTTTCTACTGTAGTACTCATATATTATTTAATTTAACTTGGTTAAAAAAATTAAAACATCAGTCTCTTATTAATTTTTATAATTAACTGATTCTTTTAATTGGTCGATTGTTTCCTTTCCTTTGGTGGAAACTGTATCGATTTCTTTATTTAATGTTGATTTCAATTCATCAATTTTTTTCATTGAATCTTTATATGATTTATCAACATTCTTTTTCAATTTTTTTCTTGTTTTATCTCCTTTTTCAGGTGCATAAAGTAATCCTGCAACTGCTCCTGTTAACAATCCTAAACTAAATCCTGTCAAAATTTTTACTCCGTTATTCATAGTGATTTTTTATTTTAAGGTTATTAATTAATTTCTATTAGTATTAACCTTGTTTGTAAGAAAATGTTACATATATTGACATTTTTCCTCAATAAATGTTAATATTGTTAACAAATGACAAAAATAGCAAACAATATAAAATATCTCAGAACGCAAAAAGGACTAAGTCAAACTGCAATGGCAGAGGCTGTTGGACTCAAAAGAGGTAATATTGCCTCTTATGAAAAAGAACTGGCTCAGCCCAGCATTGAAAACTTGGTCAAAATTGCGGATTACTTTGAAATTGATATCCACCAGATCGTAAATGAAGATTTGCAATTTTCCACAAGAAAAATACAGTCAGAAAAAAATCCGTTTAAAATATTTGAAGAAAGTTTTCCCCTCCAAGGCTTAAAGGACAGAGTGAATGCCTTAAAAGGAAACCATAATCCGGATGAAAAAATCAAAAAGCTCAAAGACCAAAACAAGGATATTCATAAAATGGTTGAAGGCTTTAGGGCATTCCATAAGATGAGAATGGAATCTAATAGTGATGCCGTAGAGTTAAACAAAAAATTATCGGCTGACTATGAAAACTTATTGGATATCTTGCTAACAGTATTGAAAAGTAATACTGATTTAATTAAAATTTTAGACAAAAAACATGACTAGTTTCAAAAAACTCACATTCCTATATTTACTCATTATCTATTCCCATTTATCTTTTGCCCAAGAATATGATCGTGATGTTCAATCCATTGAGGCCATTATGTCTGCCTTGACTGAAGTTATTTCAGGACCTGCCGATAAAGAAAGGGATTGGAATAGATTTATATACCTATTTTCGGAAGATGCAAAATTAATCCCCACTCAAAAAACAGAAAGTGGTGAAGTAACTTATCATTATTGGACTCCGCAGGACTACGTTAAAATGTATCAGAAAAACCGAGGTGGAACAGCTTTTTACGAACAAGAATTACACAGAATTACAGAATCATTCGGTAATATTGCCCATTGCTTTAGTACCTATGCTGTACGAACTTCTGAAAATGGCCCAATTGAAAGGCGTGGCATCAATAGTATTCAATTACTTAAAGGAAAAGATCGATGGTATATCATGTCTGTTTTTTGGAGCAATGAATCTGATGAGGAAAAGCTACCGAATAAATATTTGAAAATGAATTGATTACTATTCATTAAAAACTTGATTTTCTACAAACTCCAAGATTATTTCAGAAAGGTTTGAAATCGACTCAGGACCTGCCCCGTATCGAGATACTCTTTTATTGATACCATTTCGATTATAGGTAAATTTTTGTGTTGGCAAGCCCTGAACATTTGATCGATAATCGTTATCCAAATTTACCCAATCAGCGGATTCAATTATCCCTAGTAATGCTTCAAATTGTTCATCAGATAGGGTTTTTTCATGTTTTCCATTAAGAGAGGTGTTTTCTTCACCATTAAATATCAATTTTTTATTCCCATAAAGTGACAACTCATATACTGGACATTGATTTTCACAAGGAGTGGTATCTAGACTAAAGATTTCTTCTACATTTTTGGAAGTCAGATTTTGATTATTCACGCATGAAGACAATGCCATTGATGAAATAAATATTGAAATAATTATTACTGTTTTGCCTTTGAACATTAATGCTATAATTTAAATTTGAACCTATTGTTTATACAGAAATGAATCTAATTGGTTACAATCCAAAAGGGGCATTCCTTTCAAATACCATCAATTCTTCATTTTTAGGATGCTTAAATTGAATATAAGATGCATGCAACATCAACCTTTCATCTCTTTTCCCATAAAGCGTATCCCCAACAATCGGAGCATCTAAGCCTTCAGGATGTGCGGCATGTACCCTGAGCTGATGAGTTCTTCCCGTAACTGGAACAAATTGCACTTCACTTCTATTTTCAGATTGCTTAATCAATTTCCATTGAGTCAATGCTTTTCTGCCAATTTCATAATCTACCTTCTGCATAGGACGATTATCTTCATCAACAGCAAGTGGCAGATTTACTTCTCCTTTTGATTGCTTCAATTCACCTTCTAATACAGCACAATACCTTTTTTGAATGGTTTTATCCATGAATTGTTTTTGCAAAAATTTATGGCTTTCCAAATCCTTGCTGATCAACATAATTCCCGATGTCATTTTGTCCAATCGGTGAGCTAATAAAGGGCCAGTGGCTTTGGGGTATTTTTGTTGCATTCTGGTCAAGACCGAATCTTTAATCTCCTTTGAAGGAATACTGAGTAATCCGGCTGGCTTTACAATCACTGCAATTTGTTCATCTTCATGTAAAGTTTCAATTACTTTGTCCGCAGCCGTATATTGTAAAAGAGGGTCATCTTCTAACTTCAATCCTTTCAACATATGTCCTAAAATAGGTTTACATTTTCCGCTGCAAGCAGGATAAAACCTCCCCTCCTTCCTTAGTTCAGATTTGGGTGCTTTCCCCCACCAAAATTCTCCCATGGCCAATGGCTTATACTGATTGGCAAATGCATATTGCAATAATTTGGGCAAGGCACAGTCTCCAGCCCCCGAAGGAGGATATCCAATTGGCTCAAAGATTTCTTCTAGTCCTTTTCTTTTACCTCTGGTATTTAAAAACTGATACTGGTCAAAAATCTGTTTCTGAAGTTGAGTGGATTTCTGTTTTCGCTCTTTTTTAAGCTTTTGAATTTGTGATTCATAAACCGCCACTTTTGACTGTATGGAAGCAATTTTCTTCTTCCATGCCTTATGCAGCTTTTTATAATCATAATCCTCATTCCTGCTTTCATTTCGAAGTTGTTCATCCAATTTATCAAAAGATTCAGGGCTGAGATTGACCATACCTTCCTCTCGTTTTTCTTTTCTTAAGGCCTTTGCTTTTTGTTTTTTCTTTTGCTCAAATTTTAATTGAAGACTGGATTGCTTGCTTTGATCTTTGAGCTCCTCCATTAACAACTTAAAGTTTGGATCATCTTCAAGCGATTTGATTTTTTGATTGATTCTATCTAATTCCTTTTCTCCCTTTTTGTAAAAGCCTTCTAATTCCAATCTATTATAAATGGGAGGAACAAAGCTGACAGGTGGTGCCCCTTCAAAATCCTGCCCTGAGAATGAAGTCAGGTAGCCTATTTCACCAGACTGATTTTGAACCACTAATACGCTATACATTTTACCGCTAATCTCATTTCGGATTTTAGCAGATTTTAAGATCTCCTGTATTTCATTTGCAGCCAATTCGGTGAGGGGATGAGGTTCATAAGAAAATGGGAAAGTAAATCTTTCAGGTAATGAATAATCTGAAATATCAGATTTGAATTTATGGAAGCAGGAATCTTGCATGAAAAGGACTTATTGCATTAGTATGAGCTAAATAGAAATGCAAAATTAAGTAATTATAATCTTAGCTCAATATTATACATAGAATATCAGAATTAAAATCAATGATATTAATCATATTCTTATGTAACTAAACTCACCAACTCCACCCCTCACATAACGTTCTGATTATTAGAACTAAACACTAGACCATGAAGAATAAAAGAGTTGTTATCACAGGAGGAAGTGGCGCTATAGGCAAAGCCTTAGCCAAGGAATTAATAGCAAAAGGTGCGAAGGTACTCATCACCGACTTAAAAGAGGAAAATTTAGAAAAAGCAAAAGAGGAATTAGCGTCCGATCAACTTTTCACTTTTAAGGCTGATGTAAGCGAGGAAAAGGAAGTAGCTAAATATGTTCAATATGCAGTGGATAAGATGGGCGGAATCGATATTTTCTATAATAATGCAGGAGTTGAAGGTAAAGTGGCGCCATTGGATGAATACCCATTAGAAGTGTTCAACCAGGTTTTGAATGTAAATGTAAAAGGAGTTTATTATGGATTGAGACATGTTTTCCCGGTTATGAAAAAGAATAAAGAAGGCGGTAGTATCATTATAACTTCATCTGTAGCTGGATTGATGGGAACGCCAAATGTTTTGCCGTATGTCACCAGTAAGCATGCAATAATTGGTATGATGAAATCAGCTGCTTTGGAAGGTGCACCACATAAAATCAGAGTGAATACTGTAAACCCATCTCCTGTTGATAACAGAATGATGCGTTCTTTGGAAGAGGGTTTCGCACCCGGTGCTGGAGCAGAAGCCAAAAAAGGATTTGAGCAAACTATTCCCTTACAGCGCTATGCCACAAATGAAGAGGTTGCTAAACTGATGTTGTTTTTAGGAAGCAATGATAGTAGCTTTATAACTGGTACCGTGAATCCTGTTGATGGTGGAATGACTGCCTAATTGGGGAAGCTATTTTGTTTGAAATGACAAAATAGCTTTCTTATTTTCCCAACCAAGCTTTAAAATCACTACATTTTTCAGTACTTACAATACATTCCTTTTCACATGCAGGCATCAAATCAATTTTAATGCGGCTACGGGAATAGGTATGCATTTGTTTGATGGCATTAATCCCTATAATGAATGACCGATTAATCCTGAAAAACTCCATGGGGTCAAGGGAATGGTCTAAGTGATCCATAGTTTCATCTGTAACATATTTAAGACCAGAATGACTAACCAAAAACACCATTTTATTGTCTGCATAAAAATATGCTGTTTCTTCTACTTTTATTGATTTGATTTGGCTACCGTAAGAAACTAAAAACCGCTGCTTGAAGGCAGGTTTGTTTTCATTAAAGGCAGAAAGAAATTTTTCCACATTAACTTTCTGTTCCTTCTCGGTGATATTTTTTAACTTTTCTAAAGCTTTCAACAAATCTGTTTCTGCTATAGGCTTTAAAAGATAATCAATGCTATTGACCTTAAATGCCTTCAGGGCATATTCGTCATAAGCAGTGGTGAAAATGATAGGTGCTTTAATTTCAATTTTATCAAAAATATTAAAGCTACTTCCATCTGAAAGGTGAATATCCAAAAACACTAATTCTATATCATGCTCCTTTTGAAAAAAATCCACTGCTTCCTCAATGCTTCCCATCACTTTTACTATTTTCAAACTAGGTTGAATTCTAGCAAGCATTTTTTGAAGCTTTTGAGCAGCTAATTTTTCATCTTCAATAATTACTGCATTCATCTCTTTGCTCTTAATTTTTATTCTGCTAAAGTTTGAAGTTTAATTTCCGCAATAAATTGTCCATTCTTTGTATAAAATTTTGGAGCTTCTCCATTCAATAGTTTAAATCTTTGATCAATATTGTACAATCCAGTTTTGGTGGATGGATAGTCCTCTTTTCTTTCTTGTAAATTATTGATGACTTTTAAAATCCCATTTTGTACTATTAATTGAATTTTTAGCGGATACTTCTCATTAACCTTATTATGCTTAATACAATTTTCCACCAGATTTTGAAGTATCAATGGCGGGATAAAGTAATCATCCATTTCAACTTGAATATTTTTTTCAAAATATAAATGATCATCAAAGCGTATTTTCTGCAGGTAGATGTAAGAATCTACAAATTCAAGTTCCTGACTAAGAGGCACAAAGCTTTTCTCTCTCACATCCAAAACATAGCGATATATTTTGGAGAACTCTTGTACAAATATTTCAGCCTTTTCAGGATTGACCGAAATCAGAGAAGACAGTGTATTTAAACTATTAAATAAAAAATGAGGATTAACCTGATTTTTCAAGCTCTCATATTGTAATCTAGCCTCCACTTTTTTCAATCTTTCGCTTTCCAGGAGCGCCTCTTTCCACAATTGGAAATAACATACTGTTTCATAGATTATGGAAATGATAATGGTGATGCCTAAACCTAAGGCCAAATTGTACAAATGATATTTTGCAGAATAGGGTACAAAGCCTAAAAAATGCAACAGAATCACCAAGAAGCTGGCAACCCCAATGGTGTATAAAAAAGACCAGCCTACTTGGGTGAGTATCCTCTTTTTGGTGTCTTTTAGTGCGGGAAACTTGGTTCTGACCCTTCCCACAATATGATAATTACCCTCCCAATAAGCAAAGGTAAAGGCTAAAGTAATCACGAATACTGTCCAAAAAGAGCCATCAGGATTAGTGGCTGACAATACAGTCGCTAATCCAAGCATCATTAAATATCGATCGTATGGCTCCTTAATCTTCATGCTTTCTTCTAATTTAAAGCTTTATAAACTGCATCACCTGCTTCTACGCCCATTGTAAAAATGAACACTCCTAAGACCAACACTATCAGTATTTTAAAAATTACTACTTCTAATTTGCTTAGATTATTCCACTTCTTTCTCATAACTTCTTCAAAATTTTGAATTTTTGACATAATTTGATTTATTTTTTTACTTTAGATAATTTTTCTGTTAACGCTGTTCTTAAAAAGCACTATGTCAAAAATCAACACCCCCCTACGCCCCCCTCATGGGGGGAGTCACACGGATTTTCTTCTATTTTTAATCTGTGAGAACTATCCCCTCGAGGGGATTATAGGGGTGTTTTAGTGCTTGTCATCTTGTTAAAAAGTTAATCTATACTGTGGGATAGGATAAATACCCAATTGGTAATTATCCACTATTTGCTCCGTTACAGGATTATACGTTCTTCTAAATAAATTTTGGGTATTGAATACATTTTGAATATCCAAAGCCCATTCATGCGTTAATTTCTTGCTGTTCATCCTAAAGCTTAATTTTAAATCAGTTCTGAAATAATCTGGATTCTTTTCTGAATAAGCATTTTCATGATCCAACACCATTTCCTTAGCTTGTCTGGAAGCTTGTAAATCAATTGGCGTCACATACTGTCCGCCAGCGTAAGTACTTTTAATATCTATTGCTAAAACACGGTTTTTTGAGCCCAATTCAATCTCACGGCCAAACAGTCCATTTAATACATATTGGCTATTAAAAGCTGTATTCCTCCATTTTTGATCACTGCCTTGGTATTCTGATTCAAATAATGAAGTGGTAAACAAAAAGTAATAGTTTTTGCTAAAGCTCTTCTCTAAAGTCAATTCCAAACCGTAATTTCTACCTAATCCATTATTGACCAAGCTATCGGCATTGGGAACCCCAAAATCTGCGCCTGCATTCAGCATTGAAAATGAACTGCTTTTCCTTTCCACTGCCACATCATACAAGTGCTGGTAATATGCCTCTGCCCTCAACTTAAAATCTCTATTAAATTGATGATTAAAGCCCGCTACAAAATGATGGGATTTGGTGAAATCTAAATTCTCATTGGTCCTTACATTTCCATTTCCCTCTTTTTGAGTTTCCAAGAAATAAATAGGCATCACTTGAAGTTGGCTATGCAATCCATAGCCAAATTTCAAGCTATTTTGCTCATTGAGTTGATAGTTTACCCCTAATCGCGGTTCTATTTGTTGCGAACCATTGAAAGCAAAATATTGATAATGCAGTCCTGCTGTGGCATCTAGGTTTTTACTCAACCTATATTGCCACTGAAAAAAGCCTTGGGCAAGACCCGAAACACCCTGCTCATCTCTTAAATTTTGAAAATTATCACTCGTGGCTTGATAAATACTATCTTGCAAATTGAATGAAAGCACATCATAATTAAAGCCTGCCACATAATTATGCTTGGCATTAATTTTCTGATGAAAATGGTATTGGGCTCTGTATTTTGTTAGACCGTAATTATTTCGGTAAAAAGGTTGAGGTTCTCTATTTTCAGTGCTCAGAGAATCTACGATATTGCCTGAAAAACTATAGTCTGCAGAAAGGCTGAAGATTCCATAGGTATTATCATTGTAATATTGGGTATTAGAAAGCCCCACCACGCCCATTTTGGCTGAATTATAAATGTTCTGGGAAATTTCTGTATATAAATCTGTTTCCGTAGTATCGACTTCAGTCCCTAACAAATCAATATTACTTTTGCCTCCAATGGCGAAAAGGCTAAATTTTCCTAGCTTTTTAGTGGGCACATCTACTTTGGCAGAAAAATCCTGGTAATAAGGAACTGCATTTCCGGTCCCTGGTGATAATCCTATTTCGTCCATCAGTGCCAAAGTTGAATATCGGTAATTCAATAAATAAGAAGCCCCATTTTCTTCTCCAATAGGCCCTTCTGTTCCCAATTCAAATCCATTAAAGCCTACTTGGAAAATATGCTCCCTTTTAAAAGAATTTCCTTTTCTCATTTTCAAATCAAATACTCCGGCTGTTGCATTTCCATATTCAGATGGAAAGGCACTGGTCATAAAATCACTTTTGGCCAATAAATTATTATTCAAAATACTAACGGGGCCACCGGTAGTACCCAAAGCCCCAAAGTGATTTGGATTAGGAATATCGATACCTTCTAATCTCCACAAAACACCACTTGGAGAATTCCCTCTAATGATGATGTCGTTTCTAGAATCATTGGCTCCACTTACTCCCGCAAAGTTTTGTGCCATTCGAGCAGGGTCGTTTCTGGCTCCTGCATAACGGTTGGTTTCTTCCATATCAAAACCTCTGGCACTCACCAAGGCCAAATCGTTGGAAGCATTTTGAGGATTATTATTGGCTTTTACCGTTACTTCCGACAATTGTTCAATGCTCTCTTGCAATTCCAAATTAAGCACCACTTCCTTGCCACTAGTGACTTGCAATTGATTAATAAAGATCGTTTCATAACCAATATAGGAAACCTGTAAGCTGATTCTTCCCACTTCCACGTCTGGCAATAAAAATTGTCCATTAACATCCGATGTTGCTCCTTTTAAAGGATCGCTATCTATAATCTTGACACTTGCCCCCGGCAAAGGCGATTGCGTAACCTTATCCATTATAGTACCTCTTACATTTTGAGTAAGTTCTTTTTCGTCTCCCTGACCAAATCCGATGAATCCTATCACCGATAATAGTACTGTGATAAATAATTTTCTCATGGCTTGCATAATTTCTGTTGATTTGTGCAAGCAAATTAAGGGCGTGCTAATTTTTTGAAATAATAAAAACTACTCAACCCGATAGTTTTTGGGATGAACCGGTAAAATTCGAAACTCAAATTTTGCAAGGCCAAGTAAGTACTCCTTTAAAAATTAATATTATTTTCAATTGAGTTGGTCATTCACCTAAAAAGTATAGCATATATGTTTATTTTTGAGATTAAATAAAATACCCAATGATTTTAGCAGCTAGTGTAGATATCCCGATTTTAAGTGACATTGTCATTATTTTAGGGCTTTCCATATTCGTAATACTACTATTCCGAAGATTGAAAGTACCTCCTATTATTGGATTTTTAATCACGGGTATCATAGCTGGGCCTTATGGTTTCCAGTTAATTGATGCGACAGAAGGCGTTAAGGTATTTGCAGAAATAGGTGTAATTCTCTTGCTTTTTATCATTGGTATCGAATTTTCAATTAAAAGTCTAATCTCCATTAAAAAAGCCGTTTTCATTGGAGGAACAATTCAAGTAGTTGGGACAATTTTGGTGGTGATGCTCATAGCATTGAATACTGGTTTTGATTTAAGTGCTGCTATATTTTTAGGCTTCCTTTTTTCTTTAAGTAGTACAGCCATCGTCTTAAAAATCATCCAAGATAAAGGCGAAACTTCTACACCACATGGTAAAACTATCTTGGCCATTCTTATTTTCCAAGATATTATTGTGGTTCCTATGATGTTGTTCACCCCATTACTGGCAGGTGAGTCCCAGAATATCTGGATGGAAATATTGATGATGTTATTGAAGGCCGCATTACTTATAGCTTTTGTTTTAGTAAGTGCTCGGTATATTGTTCCTTGGTTATTTTATCAAATTGCCAAAACAAAAAGTAAGGAATTATTTGTTTTGGTGATTGTATTGATTTGTTTTTCCATAGCTTGGCTAAGTTCTTCCCTTGGTCTGTCTTTGGCATTAGGTGCTTTTTTGGCTGGATTAATTGTATCGGAATCAGAATATAGCCATCAAGCGGCCAGTAATATCTTGCCTTTTCATGAATTATTTACCTCTTTCTTTTTTGTGTCCATAGGAATGTTATTAGATGTATTTTTCGTGGCGGATCATTTTATCATCATTTTAGCTTTAATGGTGGCTACTGTGGTGGCAAAATCCTTAATTGCTACTTTAGCTGGTGCTTTTTTGGGCTACCCAGGTAGGACTTCCTATCGTATTGGTTTGTCAATTTTTCAAGTAGGGGAATTTGCATTTATTTTATCGACAGTAGGAATAACCTATGCGGTAATTTCAGATTTAACCTATCAATATTTCTTATCCGTTTCACTTTTCACCATGGGAATTACTCCCTTTATGATGAGTAAAGCCGGTAAAATTGCCGATAAGCTTGCTACAAATAAGTTAGCTACTAAAATTGGCACAAAAACACAAAAAATGTTCTTTTCATTTCCCGATACTCCGGAAGAAATAAACGAAATTCCCGAGGAAGAACTTGATAAGCACATCGTAATCATAGGCTTTGGCCTCAATGGACAAAATGTAGCAAAAGCCGCTAAAAGCGCAGGAATTCCTTATGTGATTTGTGAAATGAATCCAGACACCATTAAAAAATATAAAGCACTAGGAGAACCCATTCATTATGGAGATGCTATTCAGCCTGAGGTATTAAAAGGACTGGGCGTTTATAAAGCAAAAGTGGTGGTAATCGCCATTTCGGATCCTTTGGCTACCAAAAGAATTGTTACGCAAATCAGATCGATCAGCAATACTATTCACATCATCGTAAGAACCAGGTTTATTACCGAAACAGAAGAAAACCTTCGTTTAGGAGCTGATGAAGTAATACCTGAAGAGTTTGAAACATCAGTTGAAATTTTCACTAGGGTTTTGAACCAGTATTTTATACCTCAGAAAAAAATAAAGGAGTTTGTGCGGAATGTAAGAGCTGATAATTATGAAATGCTTCGGGGCGTACTAAAAAGAAGTCCGATGCAAAAGCTAACAGAGGAATTCCCTAATTTGACGACCTCTTGCTATGAAATAGAGAAAGATCATGATGAAATAACGGATAAGCCGATAGCAGAAACCAATATTCGTCATAAATTTGGCGTTACGGTAATCGGTTTGAAAAGAAATGGTGAATTGACCACTCAAATTGGGCCGGAAACTACGCCAAAAAAGGGCGACACTATATTTGTATTTGGTAAACCCGAAGATTTGGAACAATTTTACGACAAAATTAGTATTCAGTAGATAATACTTTAATCAATCAATTACTTTTCAATTTATATTCAGTGGAGAATACAGTATTAACATCACTTGCCAAAAAATACGGAACCCCCTTATATGTTTATGATGCAGATAAAATCGCGTCTCAAATAAAAAGATTAAATGATGCTTTTTCAGGTATCAATTTAAAATTGAAATATGCTACGAAGGCATTGAGCAATGTATCCGTATTAAAGTGGATGAAAAAACACGGAACCGGACTAGATGTAGTTTCCATTCAAGAAGCCTACTTAGGTTTAAAGGCGGGTTTTGATCCAAAAGACATACTTTACACACCCAACTGTGTCTCTATAGATGAAATAGTGGAAGCAGTTGATCTGGGATTGATGATCAATATTGATAATATTTCAATTTTAGAGCAATTTGGTCATCGCTATCATGATACTGTTCCGGTTTGTGTAAGACTAAACCCACATATTATGGCAGGGGGAAATTCCAAAATCTCCACCGGACATATTGATTCAAAATTTGGTATCTCCATTTTGCAGATGCGTCATTTACTGCGGGTGATTGAAAATTACAATATTAATGTAATTGGACTGCATATTCATACTGGCTCTGACATTTTAGACTCAGAAGTATTTTTAAGAGGAACAGAAATCATTTTTGAGGCTGCAGAAGACTTCCCTAATATTGATTTTATTGATTTTGGAAGTGGTTTTAAAGTCGCTTATAAAGATGGAGACGTCACTACTGATATAGAAGAACTGGGAAAAGAGGTAAGTAAAAGATTCAAAGAATTCTGTAAAAAAAGAGGAAAGGATTTAGAATTATGGTTTGAGCCTGGAAAATTCTTGGTTTCGGAAGCCGGATATTTCCTTTCCAAAGTAAATGTCATCAAAACTACCCCTGCAACTGTTTTTGTTGGTCTGGATACTGGAATGAATCATTTATTGCGCCCGATGATGTATGATGCCTATCACCATATTGAAAATATTTCGAATCCATCTGATACTCAGAGAGTTTATACTGTGGTAGGTTATATTTGCGAAACGGATACATTTGGCACTGACAGAAGATTATCGGAAGTAAGACAGGGAGATATTATAGCCATTAAAAATGCCGGGGCTTATGGGTTTTCTATGGCATCTAATTATAATTCACGATATCGACCTGCTGAAGTAATGGTTCATGATGGCAAAGATCAATTGATTCGTAAAAGAGAATCATTAGATGATTTATTAAGAAACCAAGTAATTGTTGACTTTGAATAAGCTATATATTTTTGGCCTAAGCTTAATTGCTTTCATTCTTAGCTTTCCTAGTTTTGGGCAAGAACAAAAAGCCAATGATTTTAAAAATCAAACCCATTTCATAACAGGAGTTGGGGGAAGTTATGTCAATATAATTGATGAAGGCATTTCCCCCCTACTTTATAAAGGCATTGGAGGAAATGTGATTTTAGGGCATTTTCAAGAAAAAGAAAGCAGCCTTAATACCTCTTCTGCAAAGTTTGATTTCAATAATCCCTCAAGTAGTATCAGTAATGCGGAAATGTACACTTTCAGGTTAGAAGGGCATTTTCAGCGATATTGGAAACTTTTCAATCTTGAAAATAACAATCTAAAAATCAGACCAGGCTTTGACTTTTCTGCCAAATGGGCTTTAAGACAACATTTAAATTTCACTAACAACAGCCAACATATTGAAACCCGATTTTCTGTGGCCCCTGCACTTATGTTGGCAAGACCATTTGAACTTTGGAACAGGAATTTTGAAATAGGTTTATTCACTAGTATTCCCTTGCTTACTTATGCAACACGACCATTATTTGCTTCTACACGCTTCCCGGCTTCAGTTAATAAGGAGGAAGTCGAATTCTTCGATTATGTAAAAGAAGGTAAAATCATAAGTTTTGGCAGTTATTTTAAATGGTCTGCTCAATATTATTTATACTATCCCTTTAAAAATGGAAATGGCTTAAGGCTTGATTATTTGTGGAGCTATGAAAGCTATAAAGCAGAAAACCCAATTAGGACAGGGGAACATTCTATCATGATCAGTACATTCTTTAAGATATGAAACAAAATTTCTTCCTCATATTGATGACAATTATGTTGGGATTCTCCTCATGTGAAAGATTATTCATAAAGGAAGACCCTGAACCGGAAAATGCAGCCATTTTTGACCATTTATGGCAAACTGTAGATGAAAAATACTCTTTCTTTACAGATAAAAATATTGATTGGGACTCTGCCAGGGATGTATTTAGGCCAAAAGCACTCAATGCCAGGAATAGTATCGAATTATTTAATGTGTTAGCCGATATGCTATTCATTTTAGAAGATGGTCATGTCAATATTTCCGCAGGAATTGATGTTTCTCGCAATTGGGATTGGTTTTTAGAATACCCTACCAATTTTAATTTTGATGTTATTGAAAGAAATTATTTAGTGCCTAGCGAAGATTACCAAATCTCTGGTCCCATCCACAATACCATTATCGACTCGGTTGGCTATATGTATTATGAAAGCTTTTCAGATAATGTGAGTACATCTTTAATGGACTATATAGTACTTAAATTTTTAATCAATGAAAGAGAAGGTAGCTTCCAAATCAATAGTTTAGATGGCCCAGTTGCAGGATTGATCATTGATATAAGGAACAATGGTGGCGGAAGTATTAGTAATGCTTTTACAATTGCCAATCGGTTTGCAAATGACCGTATTAAAGTGGCCGAATGGTTTTATAAAAATGGGTCGGGACATGAGGACTTCACCCAAGCAGAGGAAAAATTTTTGGAATTTGATGGAGATGAGGATTACAAATTCAATAAACCCATCGTAGTTTTAATGAATAGAAGCAGTTATAGTTCAGCAAATTTTTTCGCCAGCATGATGAGCTTTTTACCCAATGTTACTTTGATGGGTGACCAAACTGGCGGAGGAGGAGGCCTTCCCATCAATAATGAACTCCCTAATGGATGGAGGTATAGATTTTCTTCCACAAGGACTATAGATGCAAACGGAAATAATATTGAGTTTGGGGTTCAACCTGACATTGCAATTTCATTGGATTCGGCTGATTTCAATAATGGGAACGATCGATTGATAGAAGAAGCTATCGAATTTATTAAAAATCAATAGATTGTACTTTTCTAATATTCTTGGATTCTAAAATAATACATAACGCTAAGTTAAGTCAAACTAAAATTTAACATCCAAGATCATCAAATTAGTTAACTTAAAGTAAACATTTAATTCATACAGTTAAAAATGAGGTAATATTAACCTAAGTACTTTTTGATAATCATGTTTTGTTTAACAATTAACGAAATTATATTAACAATTATTATTTTTCATAAACCTTACATCTTGTAGGTAAAACCATCTAATTTTTTAACAAAAATAAGATTCAAATTATCTCGTGTTTTTTTATCCACAAAATAGATGAGTTATCCACACTTATCCACACTAAAAACATAATTATCTGATAAATAGATGGTTACGATTAAAAGCCATAGATTTAAAATGTGGACAATCATCACAAAGCCAATCAGTTAGAGAAATCAAGGCATTAAACCAACTACTATAGTAATAGATGTTATATTTGTGAATAGAGATTATTCTATCTGCTGTCTAATCAACTTTTTCCTATAGGCATTAAAAATTCTGGACTTAGATACAAAACCCTCATATTTACCTTCTTCTAAAACAGGTAAATTCCAAGCACCAGTCTTTTCAAATTTCATCATAACAGAACGCATACTTTCCTTTGCAGTAACATGGGTTGGAGGGCTGTGCATAAGGGTGTTCACAATAATATTTTTTCGTGATTCCTCATCAAACATTATTTCTCGGATATCATCCAATGTCACTATTCCCATCAATTCGCGTTCTTTATTTACGACAGGAAATATATTTCTTTTAGAAAACCTTACTAAATCAACTAACTCGCCCAATGTTGCATCGGGATCAATTGTCAACAAATCCTTTTCAATCACTTTCTTTAAGTCAATTAAACTGAGTACTTGCCGATCTTTATCATGATAGATTAAGTCTCCTTTCTCAACCAATGGTTTGGTATAGATTGAATATTTTTCAAAATAGGATATTGTGCTGTAAGATATAGCAGAGACTATCATTAAAGGGACAAACAACGTATAGCCACTGGTAATCTCAGCAATTAGGAATATAGCAGTTAAAGGCGCATGTAATACCGCACTCATCACCCCGCTCATCCCTACTAAAGTAAAATTACTTAGGCTAATTGGTTCTGTTATTCCGGTTTTATTGATTAGGTATGCAAATAAAAAGCCTGTTACACCGCCCAAAAACAAAGAAGGAGCAAAAATCCCTCCGCTACCCCCAGAACCAATGGTTAAGGCCGTAGCAATAGGCTTTACTAAAATTATTCCCGCAACAAAGATTAAAATTATATAGAAAGACTCAACTTCATCAAAAAACAAACTGTTATTCAAAATTCCCTGAGCATTTCCCTCCAATAATTTCGTAATGGTATCGTAACCTTCCCCATAAAGAGGAGGAAGTAGAAAAATTAAAAAACCCAATGCCACACCACCAATTATCGCACGGTTTAAATCTCCCTTAACATTTTTTATCAAACCCTCTATCCTGCCGACCACTTTGGTGAAATATAAGCCTACTAAACCAGTGAAGATCCCTAAGAAAATGTAAAATGGGGTATCAGAAGCAATAAACTCATCAGTGAGATTAAAAGAAAACAATACATCATCACCCAACAAAGTAAGCGATACCAATGCCCCACAAACAGAAGCAATCAATAGCGGAATAAAAGAACTTATGGTCACCTCTGCCAAAATAACTTCAATGCTAAAAATCACTCCGGCTATGGGCGAATTAAAGATTGCGGAAATTGCCCCGGCCGAACCACACCCTATCAATAAAGTCCGTTGTTTATAATTGAGATGAACCAATCTTCCAATATTGGATCCAATAGCAGATCCTGTCACCACTATAGGTGCCTCTAAACCTACAGATCCCCCGAAGCCCACAGTCAAAGTACTGGTCAACATTCTGGAAAATGTCTTGGTACGCTTTACAATACTTGATTTCTTAGAGATGGAATAAAGTATATCCGTTATTCCATGCCCTAGTTTTTCCTTAAGTATATACTTGGATAATAGAAGCGTCAGTACAATTCCGATAAGCGGATAACTTAAGTAAAGATAATTCCCGAATTCCTGTTGGAAATCCCGGGTTAAGAAATTTTGAAGTATATGCACACTTTCCTTAAGTGTTACAGCGGCCAAGCCCGCTATAATTCCTATCACACCACTTGTAATGATTACAAAATTGGTAGTACTGACATGTTTCACACGCCAAATAAGAAACTTAAGCAAAAGTCCTTTAAAATTCATGCGTGCAAATGTAAATAATTATCAAGCTATACAAGATTGAAATATAGGTTATTTCCTACATTTTAGGCATACTTTAAAATATCCGTCTTAATGGATGCTTTGGTAAAATTGATTCTATTAAAATCATTAAAAATCAAGGCATCTTATTTTAATAGTTAACCTACTCATCCTAAAAATACAGCTATTGGTCGATAATTTTTTTATAAATCCCAACCTTTTGGCACACATCTTGGTCTTTAGTACATAGTTTTACAAAAACTTTTAGACATGGATAGGTATAGAATAAATTTTGTTTGCAATAAATTACCTGACCAAAAAACCGGTTTGAGAGGTTTTAAAGTGGGTGAGAATTATGAAGGAAGGGCTTATAATGGTTTATTTGAAATAAATGCCAAATGGGGCTCAGGATCAGAGAGTAAATTAATCTCTAAATCTCTTTTTGACGAATATTTTGAGTTGAAAGAAGAGAACCAATATGTGAAAAATTCAGCATGAATTAATAAATAAAGCCGGCTTAAGAACCGGTTTTTTTATGCATTCATTTTTTCAGTTTGCTAAAAATAGATTTAAAACTGCAAAAAATACTACCTGCCAAAATAGCAAAACCTTTGATATTTTATTTTTTACTGGAAGTTTAACTAATGAATAAAAACTAAAAATTAAAAAGGAAATTACTGCCCATCCTACATAATTTTGAATCGGCACTATATTATGCTCCCAATTCCAAAAATCCAATTCCATGGCTACGGGTTCAATTAAAACATCAATAAAAACCGTAATAATTGTAGCTAAGAGTATTTTAAGGAACACATTAATTTTAAGTGGGTATATTAAGGTTGCTACACAAAAAGTTATCAAAAACCAATTGATTCCAATAATTATCGGAACCCCGCCCAACTGTGGCCCCAATGTTTCCGGATAAATATATTCTCCAAATATCAATCCATAGTTCACCCCCAGATATTCTGCAGCAAATCCAATGACATAACAAAATATAAATGCCCAAATTAAAGAGACTTTATATTGATTTTGATAAATGGTTAAGATTATAAATGATAAGGATAAATTGAAGGCTGTTTTCTCAACAAACCACTCTCTGAAGCCAGAGAGGATGCCGATTATTCCAAAAAAATAGAATGCAGAAATTATAATAATCCCAATTAAGGGTTTAGATTTTAAACTATTGAATGAGGTTTCTAAAACTCCTTTTTTCATCAACTTGCAGGACTTAAATCATCAATTATCTTAGCTGAGAGCAAACATAATGGAATTCCTCCACCCGGATGTACACTTCCCCCGGAAAAATATAGACCTTTTATTTTTTGATGAAAATTAGGATGTCTTAAAAATGCCGAATAACGATTATTGGAACTACTTCCGTACAATGCCCCTTGATAAGAAGAAGTCTTACTTTCTATAGTTCTTGGCTCTAAAATACTTTCAGTTTTTATATGTTGTGCAATATCAACACCCAGTATTCTTTGCAATTTCTCTAAAACAGACCCCTTTATTTCTGGAATTAAATGATCCCAATCTTGTCCGCTATTAGATGGTACATTCACCATTACAAACCAATTCTCCATTCCTTCAGGCGCATCAGAAGGCGTATGCTTGGATGTTATGTTGACATAAATAGTTGGGTCAGGAGCTATGGTTTTGGTTTTGAAAATATGATGGAACTCCTGATGATAATCATCACTAAAGAAAATATTATGGAGTCCAAGCTCGCTAAACTCTCGATCAATCCCCCAATAAAAAATTAAGGCCGAGCTACTTCTTTCCTGATTTAAGATGTTTTCAGGTTGCTTTTGATCAGATAATAGCTTTTTATAAGTAGGATAAATATCCATATTGCTGACCACCAAATCAGAATAAATGAAATCCCCATTTACTTTTACCCCCTTAGCATCATTTCCTTCTATCATAATTTTCTCTACTCCAGCATTAAAATGGAAATTTACCCCCAAACTTTCTGCCACCTTGCAGAGAGTGTCTGTTATTTGGTACATTCCATCTTCTGGATAAAAAGTGCCCCTATTTAATTCTAAGTTAGCAATGGAAGTCAAAATACCAGGCGCTTGATAAGGATCCGAGCCATTATAAGTAGCAAATCTATTAAACAACTGAACCAATTTCGGATGTTTTAATTTAGATTCATTCACTTGGTTCATGCTCTCAAACAATCCAAATTTATAAATGCCCAATAATGCAGGTAATACTTCTTTCGAGAGAAATGTAGAACTTTTATGTAGGGATTTTTCTAAAAATAGCTTAGCCGACTTTTCATATTTGAATTCAGCATTTTTAAGGTAATCTATAATGACTTTTGCAGGAATATCTAAGACCTCTTCTACTTCCGCACCAAATTTTTTGGGGTCAGTATAAGCCGTCAATCTTTTTCCATCCTCCCAGAAGTACCTGCAAGATTCATCGAGTTTTTTATAGGGGAAATCAATTTTGTGGTCTTTATTTTGAAGCGCAACTAAATCATCCACTAATTCGGGCAATGTAAAGAGAGAAGGTCCTGCATCAAAACGAAAGCCATCCTGTTCAAATACAGAGAGCTTACCACCAGGATAACTATTTTGCTCAAAAACATCTACTTCATATCCTTTCTTTGCCAAACGAATAGAAGTGGCAATCCCTCCAATGCCTGCACCAACAATTACTGCTTTCATACTTGCTTTAATTCATTATTACAAGTAAATGTCTTTGTAGAAAAAAAGTTTTAAAACACACTTGAAATAATTAAAATCACCTTATAAATTTTCAATTTTCCCTTTCATGATTTCAGTAATTCGATCTACATCTTTTTTATAGAGTTGGGTGTAACGATGATCTTCACCCAAATACTTATTTGCTAAATTATAAGATTCCTGAAAGTACATTTGTGCCATTGTATAATTTTCTTGCGCCTCATACAACATTCCGAACTTATTATAAAGGTTAGAAGTTTTTTGATGGCTTTCATCAAACTTAGCTTCAATTATTTTTTCAGCCTTTTTGAGGAATTCATAAGCTTCACCTAGTTCATTTAATTCTCTGTAACAATTAGATATTGAAATATAATCATCTGCCACATAGGGATGTTCCGTTCCAAAATTAGCAGTATCTGCACTTAAGATGGATTTATATTCCGGTAAAGCCTTTTTAAATTCCTTCTGACTGTAATAAATATTAGCCAAACTATATCTGGTCGATATAATAAAATTATTATCAGGTTTCAATTGAGTACTAAAGATATCGATCGCTCTATTTAGAATAACGGAAGCACTATCATAATTCTTTTTTTTGTAATAGGTCCCTCCTAAATTACTTAAAGTTATGGCTATGTCTAGATTTGCCTTAGATGCTATTTGCCTTTTAAGACTTATCGAATGTTCAAAAGAAGTAATAGCTGAATCATAGAGCGACATATCTCGAAATAGATTGCCTTGATTATTGTAATAAACTGCCAAGGCTGTCTGATTTTCCGGAGTGTTATTCGCTTCTAAAATTTGAATCGCCTTTTTTTGGTAATAGAAAGCAGAGTCAAGTTTGGACAAGTCTTTATAAACAGATGCATAATGATTGAAAATATCAGCCCTATCCTTATCAAGTACATCTTTATTGATTAGACTATTAGCTTTATCTATAAAATATAAGGCTGTATCATATTCACCTTGAATTTGTTTTGATTTTCCCAGTGCCAAAATATTTTCTATCCTAAAATCCAATGGTAGGTTTTCTTTTGGATCATCAATCTTCCTCAATAATATTCGAAATACCGAATCCGCCTTTTGATACTCCGACAATTCACGATAATTTCCCGCAAGCGTACTCATGATTTTTAACTTACTTCTGTTATCTATGTCTTCATATTCACTCAACACTTTTTCAGCAAGCCTTCTGGAATCATTCCATAAATAAACATTGGTATAAATATTTGTCAATCTATCATATAATTCAAGCTTGAATTCCCTGTCCTCAAATTTTAGCTCAACACTTTTGGTACTATTATCCAAAATATCTTTAACCGTTAAACCTCCTTCTGTTTGAACTGGATCAGCATTTTTGAAAATATCCAATAGAAATTCACTTGTTTTAATCGCTTTTTGTTCGTTTTCTTTAGCTATTTTGGCTTGATAGGAAGAAAATATAACCCCAGATAATAAGGAGATCACCAATAAGGAGGAGAGAGCAATTTTAATTTTATTTCTTTCAATAAATTTCTCAGCTCGATAAGTCCACTTTTTATTGTGTACACTTACTGGAATTTTATTCATATAATTCCTAACATCCTGAACTAAGGCAGATACAGAAACATAACGATTTTCTGAAGATTCACTCAAACAAACTTTAATAATGGAGATTAATTCTTTGTTAATCGATTCCGATAGCCTGACCTCCCGATCGTAAGGATTATTTTCATTTGGTACTAATGGGTTTTCATAGCTTAAAATTATATGTAATAAAACACCTAATTGGAAAATATCAGTTGCTATGGTATTATCTCCCCTCTTTATCTGCTCAGGCGCTGCATAAAATGGAGTTGCTTTTTGTACCTGTTTTTGTAGTTTATTTCCAACCTTTTGGGCAATACCAAAATCTAATAATTTAGCTTGTCCTTCTTTATTTACTAAAATATTGGATGGTTTGATATCCAAATGTAAAATCAACCGGTTATGCGCATAATTTATGGCAGCGCATATATTAAGGAAAAGTTGGAGTTTTTCATCTGGATTTAATGCAGTTGATTTTAAGTATTCATCAATCGGCAGACCATCCACATACTCCATGATAATATAATGTATGCCCTTATCTGTAACGCCTCCATCAAGGATATGGGCTATAGTCGGATGATTAAGATTGGCCAAAAACTGTTGCTCATTACGAAAGTTCTCAAAGAAATTTTCTTTTACTTCATCAGATGAAAAGCATTTAATGGCAACCTTTTGTTCGAATTGTTGATCGTTTCTTTCCGCCAAATAGACCTGCCCCATACCACCACGGCCTAATGGCTCGATAATCTTATATTTATCAACTTCGTCTCCAGGTTGATAAATATCTTCCTTTTTTTCTTCAAGTCCATCTGCTATTCCCTCTTGAAGCTTATCAAAATACTGATCCGCATTTTCTGCATCTCTCAGCATCATGAGAACTGTCTTTTCCAAGCGTTGATTATTATTTGCTTGATTTTTTACATAAATTTCCCGCTCGGAAGCAGGCACCTTTAATGCATTTTGGAAGATTTCTTCCAAATCACTCCAAGAATATCCCATTTCATTTTAAGCCGTTTTCTTAGCTTGAATCTGACTGTAAATCCAAGCTTTAATTACTTGCCAATTTCTTTTTACTGTGGATGGTGATACATTTAGTACTGTTGCTGTTTCTTCAATAGTCATATTGGCAAAAAATCTACACTCCACTATTTTCACTTGTTTGCTGTCTTTTCTCTCAAGGTCATTTAGCACCTCATCCAATTTCAAAAGTTCTTCCGAACAATCATCCGATAAGTTAATCTTTTCTTCCCATTCCTCAAAACAGATATGCTGTGCATCCCGACCTCTTTTGATGGCATTTTTTCTTCGGGCCGCATTTAATAAAATATGACGCATCGCTTTTCCAGCAACTCCATAAAAATGAGCCCGGCTTTCCCAATTGGCTTCAGAGTTGATTATCTTAAGATAAGCTTCATGTACTATAGCGGTGGTGTTCAATGTTTCTATTCCAAAATATTGGAAGCGGATCCTATGGGCAATATGCCTGAGTTCACTATAAATAACAGGGAATATTTTATTGTAGGCATTCATATCCCCTCGGTTGACTTGAACTAGTAGCTGTGTTATTTCTCCTTGATTTATCATAATATTCGATAAATATACTCAATAAACTGTATAAATCTACTATTTTTTAAGATAAAATAAAGATTTACTAGAAAAATTTGTAGGAACTTGATAAATATACATTTTCATTCCGCAATATCAAAGGATGAAAATTAATGGGGATTATCCGAAAGAATACAAATTGAAAAAATGGGATTAAAACGAGTGATTTTTATTTTTATTTTACCCGTTCCAACCTTTTTTACATTTCTGCTGTCACTATAAAATAAATCGAAAAAAGTTTTTGTGATTTAAAATCATTTGAATACTTTCGAAGCTATAAAAGAATGTTTTACCTCTAAAATTAAACGCTATAGAATAAACTTTTACCAAACTAAACAAGGTGTTTTAAGATGAATAATCAAAAAACAATGCTGGACGACAGTCAATTGGTCGGTCAGTATATCAATGGTAATGAAGTAGCGTTTGAAGAATTAGTAAACCGCCACAAGTCAAGAATTTTCACTACTATCTACATGATCGTAAAAGATCATTATGTAGCAGAAGATTTAATGCAAGAAGTTTTCATTAAGGCTATACGAACTTTGAAATCCGGTCGTTATAACGAAGAAGGTAAATTTTTGCCCTGGATTTTAAGAATTGCTCATAATTTAGCAATTGATAAGTTCCGGAAAAATAAAAGGTACCCAACCATCGTTATGGATGATGGAAATAGTGTATTCGAAACCCTCGAGTTTGCAGAAGGCAATTTTGAGGATATTCAAATGAAGAAAGATGTGCATAAATCGCTTCGAAAATTGATAGCGGAATTACCGGAAGCACAAAAACAAGTGCTGATCATGCGCCATTATATGGACATGAGCTTTAAGGAAATTTCGGATCAAACGGGCGTGAGCATCAATACTGCATTAGGTCGAATGCGCTATGCCCTCATTAATTTGAGGAAAAAGATGCAACAATATAATATAGCCTATGACCAAAATTTTTACTCATGACGATTTAATCCGATATGTTTACGAAGAAACAGAGCCGGAGGAAAATCGGCAAATCGAACTGGCCTTAAGCGAGGACATGGAACTTTTAGAACAATACCATGAACTCCTTTGGCTGAGAAAGCAAATGGACGGGGGAATGATGGAGCCCTCAGAAAAAACCATCAATACTATTTTAGATTATTCTAAAGCTGTTAATTTGCATCCTGTAAAGGAATAGCAAATGACAAGAAAAGAACGCTACGAAGCATTTTTAGAATATTTTTCTGAAAACCAGCCACAGGCAGAAACGGAATTACATTATGAAAATCCGTACCAACTGCTTGTGGCTGTTATTTTATCCGCCCAATGCACGGATAAAAGAGTGAATATTGTTACACCAGCTCTTTTTGAAGCTTTTCCCACTCCGGAGCATCTTGCTAATTCACATTTTGATGAGGTATTGCCTTATATTAAAAGCATTTCTTTTATGAACAATAAAACCAAGCATTTGATTGGCATGGCTAAAATGTTGGTAGAAGATTTCAATTCTGTAGTGCCTGAATCTGTTGATGATTTACAAAAAATGCCGGGCGTTGGGAGAAAAACAGCTAATGTAATTGCATCCGTTATCTATAATCAGCCCACCATGGCAGTGGATACGCATGTGTTCAGAGTTTCTAAAAGATTAGGCTTGGTCAATCAAAATGCGAAAACGCCTCTGGAAGTAGAAAAAACATTGATTAAACATATCCCTTCGGAGTATGTGCATGTTGCCCATCATTGGTTGATTTTACACGGTAGATATGTTTGCGTGGCTAGAAGGCCAAAATGCGAGGAGTGCAAAATCACGAATTTTTGTAAGTATTTTGGGAAGAATTTTAAATAGAATAAAAAATGAGCACTGATCTCATCAATGCTCATTCCTTTAAATGTTATTTATCTGTTTTTAAATAAAATTCATAAAAACTAGCTCCATCGCAATTATTATCTGGTTCTACTCTATCAATGAGGTCGCCATTGAAGTATAGTTCTTTTATCGACATATTGTTCATATCAACATTCACAGTATCTTGAAATTGCTCATCCTCACCATAAATCAAGTAAAATTCACTTACCTTTTGATGAAATGCAATAGCAGGAAATGAAATAGCCCAATAATACGGCTTGCATGTATCTTCTTCTTCAAAACGACCTACTGCCTTTTGATTAGAAAAGCGTAAGGAATCCCCATCCTGATCAAAATACCATACATCTAAATCTTCTCCTGTCCAAAGTTGATTTTCATTTCCATAAAGAACTGCGATAATCCCTTCCGGTGCCGGTTCACTGGCTCCTCTTTCCCAACATGAACTCATTGTGAAAATGATCACAATCATCGATATTAAAAATAAATTTTTCATAAACTATATTGTTTTGGTTTAAAAATTAAAATTCACTCCAAAGCCCAAATTCCACCATGAATATGGAAAACGTTGATCAGTATTCGATAGCTGATACATTTTTACCGCTCCAGCTTTTAGGTTAAATTTAATATGCTCTCCGCCAAAGCGGACAAATGCCGTAGGTTCTCCCAATAACAGGCTATGATTGTAGGTTAACCCTGTTTCAGGGGTATTCGAGTAATAATTATTATCCTGCATTTCAGAAAACATGACTCCGGTTTTTAAACCAATTCCCAAATCAATTTTACCATTGGCAATATTGATTTTTCCAAAATTTAATTGTGAGAAATACTGATGTTGAAGGCCGTCCAAATCCCCTGGTTGCGCACCCGAATATGCGTAGATATTTCCATATCCTAAGCCTCCATAAAGCTCCAGAACAGCATCATTTTGAAAATGCTTATAGTATCCTCCAGCTCCTTGAATGTAATTATGCTGTGTCCCATCTATCATGGTATTCCCATGAACCTGAACAGCAATTTTATCTGAAACCCCATAGGAAAAAGTACCT
Organism: Marivirga sp.; assembly: GCF_051117495.1. NCBI lineage: Bacteria > Pseudomonadati > Bacteroidota > Cytophagia > Cytophagales > Marivirgaceae > Marivirga > Marivirga sp. Next base: position 89,464 of record NZ_JBNPEF010000022.1, read on the forward strand.
CCAATATTGCCCTTCACAAGAGATAAACCTGCATCCACTCGCAAGTCGTTTTTTTCCTGTATTAAAGGAATATCGACCATTTGGGGCTGATAGGCTACACAACTGATCATTAAAAAGGAGGCTAGAATGAAAGATAAATAAGGTTGATAGTTCTTTTTCATAATTTAATAAGTGGTTCTGCTTATGTCTTGAATAAAAAAAATGTTTAATACTTAACTTCTTAGGTAAATGACACAGTCTCTATGAAAAGGGTTGGAACATAAACTTTTGTATGCATTGCTATAATTCTATCACATATCTTTTGCTATTCATATTCAATGAATAGTACATTCAGTTCAGTTTAAAAAAATATTTTTTTCCGAATGCTCTGGCTCATACTATTTTATTGAAAACTCACATAACTTGAAGGTGAAAACACCTTCAAGGGGGTGGTAGGTGGCAAGAGGGTGTAGTAAGTTAAAAGGCATAGAGGAATTAAGGCATATAATAGTAATTGGACATCTAGCACTTTATCTTTGAAAAATTTGAGCATTTCACTTTCTTAATATTGCCTTTCGGATGCGGGTAATCAAAATAATTCAGGGCAAAATCAAAAATCTAATGTAACCCCTCCGCCTAAGTTTAAAGGTGCATAAGGAATATTCCTTGACTTATCAGTTAAGTTTTTCATGAACAGACCTCCAACTTTTATATTGAATTTAAAATTTTTAAAGCCGAACTTAATAATAGCTGTTGGCTCAATCAAAAAATAATCATCTCTAAACCTTTCTCCTCTATACTGAATATAATTATCTCTGCTTACAAAATCACCAAAAAAGAAACTTGATTGCATAAACCCGCTCTTTAACCCCAGCCCACCTTCAAGATGTTCTCCTAATGCTCCAATATTAATCTGGCTAAAAACTTTTTGATAATTTCCGTTATAATGATCCTCAAATCGCAGTAAACCATTTTTGGTATATCCATGGCCATAACCAGCACCTCCATAAACCTCAAGCACCATATTATGAGGGATATTACGGTAATACCCTACAGCTAACTGCCCATAATCGTGTCTTCCAGTTGCCAAGGAGGCTACATTGCCTCCGAGCTGTACGGCCAAATGATCTGTTACTCCGTAGGCAACATTACCTCCAATGTTACCTTTCACAAAAGAAGCACTCCCATCTATTCTCAAATCATTTTTTTCATGAATTAAAGGTATATCCAATAGTTGTGGCTGGATAGTGACACAACCCAAGTTTAAAAGTGATAATAAAAATATGGTAAAATAAAATTGATAGTTTTTATTCATTTTTAATGTAGCTCTAGAAATATAATTTTAAACTTAATTTATTAAGTAATCGACACAAACTATTGAGAAAGAGTTGGAATAAAAATTTTACCAAGAACATTACGACTTGTCTGAACCTTCTAAACTTATTAAGTGCAATCAATAAACACTCATCTTTTACTTTGAAAATAATTTCTACTAACTAAAATTTTTATAATTTCAGCCCTGAACAAAAATTCATTGAAAGCAAAACTACAATATATCGCTTTGGCTTTAGGCCCGATTGTTTTTATCACTATTCAATGGGCCAATCCTCAGTTCTGGTTTCCTGAAATCGGTTGGGATGTATTTTCTATAGCACTATGGATGATTATTTGGTGGATATTTGAGGCTATACCCATTTTTGCCACGGCTTTATTGCCTATGATTTTATTTCCTATAACAGGTGTATTTAGTCTGGTAGATGCCACCTCTCCTTATGCAAGCCCCATAATTTTCCTTTTTATGGGAGGCTTTATGTTAGCTTTGGCCATGGAAAAACATCAACTTCACAGAAGAATTGCATTAAATTTAATTCGATTGACCGGCACTAATGCTAATGGAATCATTTTAGGCTTTATGTTGGCCACAGCAGTTCTCAGTATGTGGATTAGCAATACCGCTACTGCCGTCATGATGTTGCCTATTGCTTTATCCGTTGTGAAACTACTGGAGTTCTCCGAGAATCAATTTTCAGGTTTTAATCGATTTAAAACTGCTTTATTTTTAAGCATCGCCTATGCTGCTAATGTAGGTGGAATGGCCACTATTATTGGCACGCCCCCAAATGTCGTTTTAGTCGGATTAGTAAAAAGCATCTTGAATATAGAGATTGGGTTTTCCAATTGGCTCATTATAGGTATTCCTTCAACCGCTGTAATGCTTTTTTTAATTTACCAGATGTTGACCAAGATCCTATTTAAACATGGCATCAAAAAAATTGAAAAGGCGGAATTATTTATCGGTCAGGAATTAAAAAAATTAGGGAATTGGAGTAAAGAAGAAAAATGGGTAGCTGTAATTTTTAGCATTATCGCTTTTTGTTGGATAGCAAAATCACAAATCAATTCACTTCTTGGAGCAGACATTTTAAATGATACCGTAACGGCCATGTCGGGTGGAATGGCCACATTTTTAGTTCCTTTGAATAAATCAGGTAAAATGCTTATGAATTGGGAGGATATGAAAAATTTACCTTGGGGAATATTAATTCTTTTTGGAGGCGGAATGGTATTGGCCAAAGCCATGGAAGAAGCCGGATTTGTAGATATGATAGGAGAAGCAATAAGCCAGTATCAAAATATACCCGTATGGGCATTGGTATTAATATTAACCGCTCTCGCTTTATTCTTAACTGAAATCATGAGTAATGTGGCTTTAACCACCATTGCTATCCCAATGGTTTTAAGCATTGCAACTGGTTTGGATGTAGAGCCTCTTTTATTAGCAATTCCTGTAGCTATGGCCACAAGTTGTGCCTTTATGATGCCGATCAGTACTCCACCCAACGCCATTGTATTTTCAAGTGGTTATATCAACATAAAGCAAATGGTAAGAGCAGGAATCCTTTTGAATATTATAGCAGTAATTGTTCTGGTACTGGCTGGATATTTTCTCGCTCCTTTTGTTGGTGCCTAACATCAAATGGAAACACTTTGACAGCCAAAGGCTGTTTTTATTTTAACCACTAAGTTTCATCAGGGTTCTCTTGAGAAATAAAATATACCTTAAAAACAGCTTTCAAACAGATTTAGAAGGTCTTTTTTATAGAATACGATCATGTAGAAACTTTGAAATCAAGGGGTTTTTATATATTTTGAGGTTTTAGATGCTATTTAAAAAAATTCAACACCAAATTATATTTTGTAGTTTCTATTTTTTTCTTTTTGCTTGATCAAAAAGAAAGAAAAAATCAAGACAATCCGCTAACCAGCCATAGCCGTCAGTTTAGTGGTTTAAGTGATTGTTTACCAGTAATTTATAATAAGGGTGTAAATCCCCCTTGGGATCTTTCTTCCTATTGTTCATATCTGTATTTGTATTTGTTCGTTAAAAA
>NZ_JBNPEF010000035.1:0-4864 GCF_051117495.1 Marivirga sp.
AACAAATGATCCCTTTTTCTTACTCATTCACAAATTGTTGTAATAAGGCTCTAACCTCTTCATTATTTTCAACTGCAAATTTAGCATAGGAAAACCCACTGCCCACTTTAACGGTGAGCGCACTATCAGGCAAAGCTTCAAAAGTATCTTCATCTGTTCTGTCATCCCCAAAGGCCATTACAAAATCGGTTTTCTCACCTTTCAGCCTTTCTATAGCGGCTTTTCCTTTATTGATTACAGATGGTTTCACTTCCACTACATGGTCTCCTTCAATTACATCTAATCCTTTATTAGTCATAAAATGCTTCAAGTGACTGGATAATTCACTCGACCTCAAATCCCCCAATCCCTTTTCTACTTTTCTGTAATGCCAAACCAATGTGTGTTCTTTTTCTTCTAAGAATGAACCAGGGGTCCTTTGAATATAAAATTCTAATATATCCCTAGCTTCTTTTTTCCAGCCATCATCCTGTAAATCACCATTGACCTCCCATTTTGCGCCAGCTCTTTTGGTTTTAATGCCATGCTCCGCTATTAGGTCAATATTGAATTCATCGAGCCATTCTTCCAAGGTTGCAGCTTTCCTCCCACTTATCACTACTAATTTTGCCTTAACGGCCAATTGGTGTAGGATTTGAGATAATTCTGCATCTGGATTACAATCCTCAGGATTTTCATTAAATGGCATTAGCGTTCCGTCATAATCTAAAAAAATGATAGGGTTTTTCGCTTTTTTGAAATCCTTGGTGATGGATTTTTTAAGGTCTTCATCCAATCTTTTAGTAGCCATTGATTGCTGGCGATCTTTTAAGTCTTTTAAATTATTCATAAATAAATCTACCCATTGAAAGATGGTATATTTCTTCACCGTCTTTTGCATGATCTTCATCCTGCGTTTTTGCTCGGCCAATGGCATTTCCAAAGCGCGTTTGATGGCTTCTACCATTTCGTTTTCATCATTCGGATTTACCAGTATTGCATCAGAAAGCTCTTTGGATGCACCTGCCATTTCACTCAGAATTAATACCCCGTCTTCATTTTCACGGCTGGCTATAAATTCTTTACATACCAAATTCATTCCGTCCCTTTTAGGTGTAATCATGGCAATTTTACACATTCTGTAAAAAGCCGATAAGTCGTCTAATGGAAAACTTCTATAGAAGAAATGTACAGGGACATAATTGATGGTTCCGTATTTACCATTAACATGTCCTACCAAAAATTCAACTTTTTCCTTTAATGCTTTATAACTAGCTACTTGGTCTCGCGATGGAACTACTATCAGAAATAAAGACACTCTGCCTTGATATTCAGGGTATTTTTCTAAAAATCGATCAAATGCTTGAAGCCTACCGGGTATGCCTTTAGAATAATCCAACCGATCCATTGAAAGAATCAGTTCTTGTTTTCCCAATGAATCTCGGTAGGAAATTTCTTTTGCTTTTGCCAATTGACTGGTGGCAGATTCCAAATATTTGTCATAATCTATTCCCATTGGGAGAGAATCCGCTTCCACTAATCGGTTTTTTACTAAAATTTGATTCCTTTCATAGCTGTAACCTGCCAATCGGTGACAACTACTTAAGAAATGGCGCATATCGTCATAAGTATGGAAGCCGATATAATCTGCTCCTAGCACCCCATTTAATAATTTTTTCCTCCAAGGAATCATTCTGAAAACTTCATAAGAAGGAAAAGGAATATGCTGGAAAAAGCCAATGGTCACATTTGGGAATTGCTTCCTCAGCATATTGGGCACTAACATCAGCTGATAATCGTGAACCCAAATAATATCATCCGGCTCTAACCATTTTGAAATGGCATCCGCAAATTTTCTGTTGGCATTATAATAGGCTTCCCACTCCTCATCTTTAAAACGCATGTGGTGTATAAAATAGTGGAATGCAGGCCATAAAGTCTGATTGCTAAAGCCTAAATAAAATTCTTCCACATCATGTTCCGTAAGAAAAACCGGTCGCATATTGCGATTTATCAACTCTTTTTCAACCTCTTCTTCCTCTTCATGACTCAATGAAATACCGGGCCAACCAATCCAAATATTGTTTCCTTCCTTATAAATGGAGCCTAAGCCTGTGGCTAATCCTCCTTCACTAGTTTTATATACTTTTTTACCATCTTCTTTCTCAATTCTGATGGGTAGTCGATTCGATACTATGATAGTTTTTGCCATTGTGTAATAGTTTGACATTCAATTTAAATGATATGCCTTTTAATTCATAAGAGAATTAAGATTGATTTAGAGGAAATTTCACATTTTAGGAAATTTTAACAATATCATATTGAATCACTTCATCAAGAATTTTATCATTTTCATACTATTTTTATCAAAAGGAGGGTATTTTTTCCTTAAATCGAACCAAGTTCCTGATTTTAGTATGGATTTTTCGTGTGAAAAAGCCATAAATCCTGATTTTCCATGATAATTTCCACTTCCGCTATTTCCCACTCCACCAAAAGGTAATTCGGGATTTGCCAGGTGTACAATAGTGTTGTTGATTGCCCCGCCACCAAATCGAACTCTGCCTAAAAAGAATTTTTCGGTTTTGGCATCAGAAGTGAACAGATAAAAAGCCAACGGGTCAGGATTTTTTCGGATAATTTCCAAAGCCTCTTCATTTTTGGAATACGTAAAGATTGGCAGAATTGGTCCAAATATTTCCTCTTGAAACATTTTATCGTTTTCTGTAATCCCTTCCACAAGAGTAGGCTCTATTTTTCTTTTCTCATCATCAAAAGCACCCCCAAAAACCACTTTACCTTCTTTAAGGTATGATTTTAAAGTCTCATAGCGCTTTTGATTGACAATTTGGGTGAGATCATTGCTTTCAGTTGGGGAAATTCCGTAAAAATCCATAATAGTGGCTCGAAGCTCATCCAAAAAATCTTCTTTTACTTTTTCATGAACTAGTAGGTAGTCTGGGGCTACACATGTTTGCCCTGAATTGATTAACTTCCCAAAAGCTATTCTTCTTGCCGCAACCGTTAAATTGGTTTTCGCATCTATAATTGCAGGAGATTTACCACCCAATTCCAGAGTTACAGGTACTAATTGAGGAGCTGCCAATTGAGCAATTATTCTTCCTACAGGCACACTTCCTGTGAAAAAAACATGGTCGAATCGGTTGTTTTCCATTAACTCTGGTACTACCACTCTTCCCTCTCCCATAACAACCGCTAAGAACTCTTCATTAAAATTCTTACTGATTAGATCATGAACTAATTGCGAAATATGCGGGGTTTCTTCTGGTGGTTTTATCATACATGTATTACCGGCAGAAATGGCAGCGATAACAGGAGCCAAAAGCAACTGGAAAGGATAGTTCCATGGACCAATAATTAGGGTAACCCCTTTAGGTTCAAAAATTATTTTACTTTTGGATGGAAAATGAACGAGGGATGTGCTTACTTTTTTAGGCCTCATCCATTTTTTAAGATTCTTGAGTGTGAAATTTATTTCATCATATAAAAACCCTATTTCCGTCACATAACTTTCGAAAGGAGGCTTACCGAAATCCTTCGCTAATGCATCCATTATGGCTTGCTCATTTTCCTTTATTAAAGATTTCAGCTTCAGTAATTGCGATTTCCGGAATTGATATTCCTTTGTTTTTTGGCTATTGAAAAATTCTTTCTGAGTATTAAATATTGCCTTTTGTTTTTCTAGAGAAGTGTTTTTTATTTCTAATGTATTATCCATATTTTAAATTAACTTTCTACCACAATAAATCCAATATAAACTGATTGGTTGTTCTCGTATTTCAATATACGATAAAGAACTTTAATTATCTGAAATTGGAATTCAATTTATAACAAGTTCAAAACTTTTTTAAATTCTGAAAGCTTGATTAATTTATCCCATTAACTTTGTAATATGGATTTTCTTAAAATTTTAGGTTTTTTTATTATCGTCTCCATTTTATTTATGGCTTGCGAGCCTGACTATTACCCTAAACCTAAAGGGTTTAATAGAATAGATTTACCTAATCATGAATATATAGCCTTGCCGGACTCATTTCCATTTAGCTTTGAGTATTCGGCTCACGCTAAAATTCTGCCTGATTCTTCTTATATAAGAGAGCGCTATTGGTTTGCTTTGTTTTATCCTGAATTTATTGCTGAAATTCATTTCACATACAAGCCCATACATAATAACCGTGATTCTTTACGCTCCAATATAGATGATGCTTATAAGCTGACTACTAAACATCAAATCAAGGCCAGTTCAATTCAAGAGACCATCATGATTACGCCAAATGGCAAGAAAGTTTCTTTGGCAGAATTAAAAGGAGATGTACCCAGCCAGTTTCAGTTTTATACTACAGATTCTACCACACATTTTTTGAGAGGGGCATTATATTTCCGTACGGCTACTGAAAATGATTCCCTTGCACCAGTAATTGAATATGTTAAAAAGGATATCGTCCACAGTTTAAATACTTTAGAGTGGAAATAGGATGGCTTCATTCTTTAAAACACCTATAGAATTCTTAAAAGGAGTTGGACCGCAAAAAGCCAGCTTACTTAATAAAGAATTACAGATTTTCACCTATGCTGATTTATTGCAGCATTATCCATTTCGTTACGAAGACAGAACCAAATTTTACAAAATCAGAGATCTGCATCAGCAGATGTCAAATGTACAGATAAAAGGACAAATACGCTCAAAGCAATTAGCGGGCGCTGGTAGAAAGCAAAGATTGGTGGTGCAATTTGCCGATGAAACCGGCACCATGGAACTCGTATGGTTTAGTGGTATCAACTGGATTAGCCCCAAATTAAAGTCAGGTGTTGAATATGTAGTTTTTGGACAGCCAAACCGATATGGAAGTAAATTTAGTATGGC
>NZ_JBNPEF010000035.1:4964-14408 GCF_051117495.1 Marivirga sp.
ATGAAACCGGCACCATGGAACTCGTATGGTTTAGTGGTATCAACTGGATTAGCCCCAAATTAAAGTCAGGTGTTGAATATGTAGTTTTTGGACAGCCAAACCGATATGGAAGTAAATTTAGTATGGCTCATCCAGAAATAGAGGTGTTGACTCCTGCCATGTCTCAACAAGAATTTTTGCAACCGGTTTATTCCACTACAGAAACCTTAAGAAGAAAATTTCTGGATAGTAAAGTCATATTCAAGCTTCAAAAATTACTATTGAAGGAAGCTTATCACAGAATTCCTGAAACACTTCCTGAGCATCTAATTCAGCAATATGCATTTCTTTCTAAAAAAGATGCGGTAGCCCAGATTCATGTGCCGAAAAATCAACAGTTGCTCCAAAAAGCGCGCTTCCGGATGAAGTTTGATGAGTTCTTTTTTATGCAATTGCGGTTGCTGATGCAGAAAAAGATTCGGCTTGAAAAGTTTAAAGGCCAAGTTCTTCAGAAAACAGATTTATTGACTGAATTTTATAAATCTCACCTTCCTTTTGATTTGACGGGTGCCCAGAAAAAAGTTATCAAAGAAATATTTGCTGATTTTAAAAATGGAAAGCAAATGAACCGACTTTTACAGGGAGATGTCGGCAGTGGAAAAACCATAGTGGCATTTATAGCGTCACTGATCGCTATCGACAGCGGAACCCAAGTAGCGCTGATGGCACCTACTCAAATTTTAGCTAACCAGCATTATGAGGGCTTAAAAGAATTTGCAGATAAAATTGGAGTGAGTATTGCTTTGCTAACGGGTTCCACCAAAACCAAAGCCAGAAGGATTATCCATGAGGAATTAAAATCAGGGGAGCTGAAAATATTGGTAGGTACACATGCATTGCTGGAAGAGGTGGTGCAGTTCCAGAACTTAGGTTTGGCCATAGTGGATGAACAACATCGCTATGGTGTTGCTCAAAGAGCACGGTTATGGAAAAAGAATGAAAATTTTGTCCCGCATGTTTTGATTATGACCGCCACTCCTATTCCTAGAACATTATCTATGTCGGTTTATGGTGATTTAGATATTTCTATTATAGACGAATTACCTGCAGGAAGAAAAGAAATCAAAACCATTCATCAATATGATGCTAATCGATTAAAATTAAACGGTTTTATAAAAAAAGAAATAGAAAAAGGCAGACAGGTTTATGTGGTCTATCCCTTAATTGAGGAATCCGAAAAGTTAGATTTAAAAGATTTAATGGATGGATATGAAAGCATAGCCAGAGCATTTCCTGAATTTCCAATCAGCATTGTGCACGGTAAAATGAAACCTGCTGATAAAGACTTCGAAATGGCCAGATTTGTGAAAGGGGAAACCAAAATTATGGTGGCCACAACGGTAATCGAAGTAGGCGTGAACGTGCCCAATGCTTCGGTTATGGTAATTGAAAATGCAGAAAGATTTGGATTAGCCCAATTACATCAGCTGAGAGGCAGAGTGGGTAGAGGCGCTGAACAATCCTATTGCGTATTGGTGACCAGTTATAAATTAAGTAAAGAAGCTCGAACTAGGGTGGAAACCATGGTACGCACTACTGATGGATTTGAGATTGCTCAGGTTGACATGGAATTAAGAGGTCCGGGCGATATGATGGGAACGCAGCAAAGTGGTCAGCTCGATTTGATGATAGGTGATTTACGAGAAGATGAACCTATTTTATCCATAGCCAGGCAAAGTGCACAAGTAGTTATTAGCAAAGACCCAGAATTGAACTTAGAGGAAAACAGACTCATCAAAACCCAAGTAGAACAACAGAAGAAGAAAAATGTGAATTGGAGCAGGATATCTTAATTAGTAATATTAATCCTACTTTGTCATATTATTCAATCATCGCCAAGAGCTGTGTCTTCACAGCTCTAGATAGATCAAAGCTCGATTTGTGAAGACACAAATCGTGGGCATCGGTGCTAACTTGACAAAGTAGGTTTAATAATTTGATAATTAATAATTAGAATTTTCAAACATTAAGAACACAACTTTCAAGCTGAATAAAAAGAAAAAGCCTTTCGAAAGCAATTTCGAAAGGCTTTGAAATAAACAATTATAAAAATCAACCTTATTATCCTCTTGGGTCTAGAATTTGATCAATTCTGCTTACTAAATCTTGTAAATGATAACGAGACATTTGGTCACTTTGTCGTGCTAAACCTCTATTGATTTCTCCTCTTAAGGTAACCAAATTACCTCTTGAAAGGGATGGGATATCAGTTGTACGGATATCATCATCTTCAATATTCACTAAATCACCTAATTTTTCAACAAATGCTTTTTGCAGGTTTCTTCTATAAGTATCGATGCTTCTACCAGTTCTTAATTCTGAGAATATACCAGTTCTTAAGTCACTCATCATCTGAGTAGCTTTATAAGCATCATTTCCATTTAAAGATTCGTTCTCTAAAACTCTTTTCACTCTATCAGCACTGAAAAGGCTGTTTAAAGTTCTAGTTTGTAATCCTTTGATTCTGTCTATTATTCCAGAAGATTCAATTCTACCCAATATTTCAGTATCAATCAACCATTCTGGAGTTTCGAATAATTGCTCATTCAAAAATGCAATGGCTCTTTTCTGCTTATCTAAAGATGCATGAGTATAAATAGCACCATCCTGATCAGATGTTTTGTAATATTCGCTGATTCCACCAACGTTACCCGTAACATGGCCCATGTATCGATTATATTGACCTAATACATTTCCATATAATTCAGTCAACTCATCATAATTTTTACCTTCTTCAGAGCTCCACTCAATCAATTTTTCAGCAATTCTTTTTAGGTTTTTAATTCCTAATTCAGAAGCAATCATGGAGTCATCTCCAATGTCTTCTGTTTGTGCCGTGTGGTCCACTACACCTCTTTGCTGACGGCCATATCTGTAAACAGGATCATCTGCTTTTTCCAAAATCCATCCGTTCAAAATTGCTTCCTCTTCATCAGCGGTTTCAACATTTGGAATAGCTCTATATCCATATTCTATTGCCCATTTGTCATATTCCCCTACCATTGGAAAGAAGTTCTCAACATTATCTTCTGGTTGGGCAACATAATTAAATCTAGCATAATCCATTATAGAAGGAGCAACACCATGTGTCCTCATGAATTCAGCATTTCTTAAAGAATCAATTGGGTAAGCAACACTTGAACCCATATTGTGTGGTAAACCTAAGGTGTGACCTACCTCATGAGCTGCCACAAATCTTATTAATTCTCCCATCAAATCTTCTTCAAATTTAACTTTTTGAGCCTCAGGATTAACCGCAGCCGTTTGGATGAAGTACCAGTTTCTCAATAAGTTCATGACGTTATGATACCATAAAATATCACTTTCAAGTATCTCACCTGTTCTAGGATCGTGAACATGTGGTCCTTGAGCATTTTGAATATCAGTAGCGATATAACGAATAACAGAATATCTCACATCTTCAGGACTCCAATCTGGATCCTCTTCTTTTGATGGCGCATCTTTAGCAACAATTGCATTTTTAAAACCAGCGGCCTCAAAAGCAGGTTGCCAATCTTCAATACCCTTTTTAATATATTCTCTCCATTCTAAAGGTGTAGCAGGATCGATATAATATTCGATCGGCTTAACTGGCTCTACCAATTCTCCTTTGTTATAAGCTTCCCAGTCAGAAGGCTCTAATCTCCATCTGGTGATAAATCTATTGTCATCAGCTTTATGAGCATCTTTAGAATAGTCTAGCTGACGAATAGAAAAATAACCTACTCGCTCATCAAAATTTCTTGGCACAATCGGGTTGTCCGGAAGCAAAATCATGGATTGATTCATTTCAATGGATAGTGCACCCGTCAATTGGTTATCAGGAAGCTCACTTCCTTTATAAGTTAAAATGTGTCTGATTTCCACATTTTCTGGAAATGCTTTTCCGTGAACGATTACAGATCTGCTTTTATCAACAGTAGATACTTTGAATGCCTTTCTTTGATAATCATAAAGTGCGCCAATCATTGGAACATCAGAAGTGAAGAAATCTTCTACATCAATTACATAGGAAGCGGAATCTTTTCCTAATGCCTCAATTTTGAAGCTATGAATAATAGGCTCAAAGTTGTTGTTTTTAACGGACTCATAAATAGGGTCTTCTTCATCTGCTACTGAATTATAAGAAACAGATCTTAGCAATAATTGATTGTCTTTCTTTTGGAATCTGATCACTTGCTGAGGGCGTGATTTCATACCGGCACCACCGAAATTCAATCCTTTTACATGTCCAGATATTCTGGATACTATTAAAATTTCCTTTTCCAATAGATCTTCAGGAATTTCAAAATAGTATTTATCATCTACTTTGTGGAAAGTAAATAAACCTTCATCAGATTCAGCCTCTGAAGTAATTACTTTAGAATAGCTTTTGTATTTAGATTTAGAACCACCATTTTCTTTTGGCGTCTCTTCTTTTTTCTTTTTGCCAAACAGTTGGGCATTACTTTCTTGAGCTGAAAGCCCAAAAAATGCCAAAATGGCAAAGCTTAATATTATTTTTTTCATTGTATATACATTTAATTTCCTGCTAATTTAACATTACAGGCTTATTAAGTTTACAATTTTCAACTCTTTTCCATGAGTGGAAAGATCAGAGATATTAATGGAAAAAGTAAAGCCGTGAATTGTAAATTGACTTTAGATTATAAAATTTTAGTATCGGACTTAACCGAAAGATAAAAATGCTTTGTTATAATTGAATTTAACCTTAGCTTTGCACCCTGAAAGAAGAGAGCAATTTTATTTTATTATAATTATTAAATCATGGCAAATATTGGTAGGATTACCCAAGTAATTGGCCCGGTAGTGGATGTGAGCTTTGAAGCAGAAGGCGCGAAATTACCTAACATCTTTGATGCATTTACAGTAAAAAAATCTGACGGTTCTGTAATCGTTTTGGAATGTCAGCAACATTTAGGTGAGGACAGGGTAAGAACCATCGCAATGGATGGTACTGAAGGTTTGACTAGAGGTATGGAAGTTATAGATACTGAAACTCCAATCTCAATGCCAACTGGTGAGGACATTAAAGGAAGATTATTTAATGTAATTGGTGATGCCATCGATGGCATTGAGCAGCCGGAAGGTAAAACTAAACTACCTATCCATAGGGATGCACCAAGATTTGAAGATTTATCGACTTCTTCTGAAGTTTTATATACAGGAATTAAAGTTATCGACTTAATTGAGCCTTACTCAAAAGGGGGTAAAATTGGTTTGTTCGGTGGTGCAGGTGTTGGTAAAACCGTATTGATCCAGGAGTTGATTAATAATATTGCAAAAGGACATGGTGGTTTGTCTGTATTTGCCGGTGTGGGTGAAAGAACTCGTGAAGGTAATGACTTGCTTAGAGAGATGTTGGAATCAGGTATTGTAAAATATGGTGATGAATTCATGCACTCTATGGAAGAAGGCAAATGGGATCTTTCAAAAGTGGATAAAGAAGCTTTGAAAGAATCTAAAGCTACTTTCGTGTTCGGTCAGATGAATGAACCTCCAGGTGCTCGTGCTCGAGTTGCTTTGTCTGGTTTGACATTAGCTGAATATTACCGTGATGGTGATAAAGACAGTAACGAAACTGGTAAAGATATTCTTTTCTTTATTGACAATATCTTCCGTTTCACTCAGGCAGGTTCTGAGGTTTCTGCCCTTTTAGGTAGGATGCCATCTGCTGTGGGTTATCAACCTACTTTGGCTACTGAAATGGGTGCCATGCAGGAAAGAATTACTTCAACTAAAAATGGTTCAATTACTTCCGTTCAGGCGGTTTACGTTCCTGCGGATGATTTAACTGACCCTGCTCCTGCAACTACTTTCTCTCACTTAGATGCAACTACAGTATTATCTCGTAAGATTGCTGAGTTAGGTATCTATCCTGCGGTGGATCCATTGGATTCAACGTCTAGAATTTTGGAAAGAAGTATCGTTGGTGATGAGCATTATGACTGTGCGCAAAGAGTAAAAGAGATTTTACAGCGTTACAAAGAACTTCAAGATATTATCGCCATCTTAGGTATGGACGAATTATCTGAGGAAGATAGACAAACCGTTTATAGAGCAAGAAGAGTACAAAGATTCTTGTCTCAGCCATTCCATGTTGCAGAGCAGTTTACTGGTTTGAAAGGGGTATTGGTTGATATCAAAGAAACAATCAAAGGTTTCAATATGATTATGGATGGTGAATTAGATCACCTTCCGGAAGCAGCTTTCAACTTGAAAGGTACTATTGAAGAAGCCATTGAGGCAGGAGAGAAAATGTTAGCAGAAGCTTAAAATTAAAATCATGCTTTTAGAAATCATTACACCGGAAAAAAATGTGTTTAAAGGAAATGTAGATTCTGCTACTTTTCCGGGAAGCAATGGTTCTTTTCAGGTTTTGAATAACCACGCACCTTTAATCAGTTCTTTGGACAAAGGAGATTTAAAATTCTCCGATGGAAAAAACAACACAACTATCGTGGTTGAAGGTGGTGTGGTAGAAGTATTAAATAATAATATTACTGTTCTGGCTGAAAAGGTGATTGAGGAATAGTTTAGTTAAATATTTATAAAATAAAGCCGGTTTGCTATAATGCTAATCGGCTTTTTTCGTTTTGGAAGGATATTCAATTCTTATTAAGAACTATATCTCTTAAATTGCATACAAATCTAAATTTTAAATGAAAACTTATTTCAGGGTTCTTTCATATGCTAAACCTTTAGGCTGGTTGGCACCCCAATACTTAGTCTATGCTTTATTGCAGTCTGTTTTTAGTGTTTTAACATTGGGGGTTCTCGCACCTGTTTTAAACGTACTTTTTAAAGTTAAAGAGGAAAGCAATCTTCCGGAGTCATTACCTGAATTCAGTTTGAATATTTCCTACTTTAAAGAAGTGTTTGACTTCTATTTTCTTTCTATAATGCAGGAAGATCGATTTTTAGCGCTGCAATTTGTATGCGTAATTCTAGTAGTCAGCATTTTTCTAGCTAATTTATTTCGATATCTCTTGGCTGTAATTTCTGCTATTGTAAAAGCAAACGTGATTTCTAACCTTAGAAATGCGCTTTACAACAGATTAGTAAATATGCATATAGGATTCTATACTGAAGAACGAAAGGGCAATATCATGTCGAAGGTGATGGCGGATGTACAAGAAGTAGAGGGCACTGTAGTCAACAGTTTAAAGGCAGTAATTAAAGAACCCTTAATGCTTATAGGTTATTTTATTGCTTTATTTTTCATATCTGCCAGGCTTACTTTAATCACATTACTAATCTTGCCAATATCTGGTTTTATCATTTCCTATATAGCTATTTCTTTAAAGAAGAAAGCTATGAAAAGCCAGGAAACCATCGGGAGAATTTCTGATATTTTGGACGAAACATTAAGCGGTATGCGAATTATTAAAGCATTTAATGCCATAAATTTTTCCAAAAATAGATTTCAAAAAGAGGTTAAAAATTATGCGACCTTTAATGTTAGCATGCAGAAAAGGCAAGCTTTAGCAGGGCCAACTTCTGAATTTTTAGGTGTTTTCGTGGTAGTAGGCGTCTTATTAATCGGTGGAGGGATGATCTTAGAAGGTAATTCTGAGTTGAGTGCTAGTAGTTTCATTACATTCATTGCTATTTATTCTCAATTAATAGTACCTGCTAAACAGTTATCTACTGCTTTTAGTAACGTACAGAGAGGTCTTGCTTCCGCAGAAAGAATCTTTGGAATAATTGATTTAAAACCTGCAATTCAGGACAAGAGCGATGCAAAAAAATTGGAAAAATTTGAAAATGCTATCAGCTTCAATAATGTATCCTTTGCTTATGGAGAAGAAAAAGTATTGAAAAATATTAATATCAATATACCTAAGGGAGATACTATTGCATTGGTAGGGCCATCAGGTGGAGGAAAATCTACCTTGGCAGATTTGATTCCTAGATTTTACGATCCTGTATCAGGTGACGTACAAATAGATGGTGTTTCCATAAAAGATTTTAAAGTCGAATCTGTAAGGGCTAAAATGGGAATAGTAAGTCAAGAATCGATTCTTTTTAATGATTCCATCTTTAATAATATTGCTTTTGGCAAACCAGAATGCACATTGGAGGAAGTAATACAGGCGGCTAAGGTAGCGAATGCCCATGATTTTATCTCCCAAATGGATGGAGGATATCATGCCATGATAGGGGAAAGAGGCACAAAACTATCGGGCGGGCAAAGGCAAAGGATTAGCATAGCAAGAGCCATTTTGAAAAATCCCGATATCCTTATTTTAGATGAAGCTACTTCTGCCTTGGATTCAGAATCTGAAAAATTAGTACAGGACGCCTTAACTAATTTAATGAAAAATAGAACTTCAATTGTGATTGCTCACAGGCTTAGCACCATACAAGAAGCGGATAAAATATATGTGATGCAGGATGGCGAAATCATAGAGGAAGGCAAGCATGAAAGGCTAATTGAAAAAGCAGGGGTTTATAAAAAATTGATTGAAATTCAGTCAGTATCCTAAATTTTTAAACTATTGATTCAACCAAAGCTTACAGCTAGTTGTTAAAATATTTCTATATTTGTTTATATTCATAATCAAAACCATCACAACTCCATTTTTATGAAGACTTTTAAAACTATCGTTTTTGTTTACCTACTGATTTTCATTTCAGCAATAATTTCAATTACGGCTTACATTAATTTTTCTGATTCAGATATAGGGATATTATTGAAGTTTCTTCATTATATGAATTTGTTTTTTTATTGTTCAATAATTGGTTTGGTATTTTTATTAATAGTTTTTTATCAAAATTTTAGATTAGAGAAATCAATAGTTAAATTAAATTTAAAACACGAGCAAGAAATCAATCAATTTAAAGCAAAGCTTTACGATAAAAAGGAATCGGAGAGTTCATCTGTGCCAAAAGAGGATGCTGCAACACAATCGGATAAAAAAGTTCCTTCGGCAAACCAAGAATCTGATTCAACCAAACCCGATGATGAAAGTACCCAATCCTAATAAACCTTCATGATTAACCTTATTAAAAACGAACTCCATTCAGCTCAAAAAACGCTGGATAATTTTTTAAACCAACCCGAGCAGTTAGCCAATATAGAAACTGCTGTAGAAATTATGCTCAATTCCTTTAGTTTTGGAGGGAAAGTAATGAGTTGTGGAAATGGGGGGTCTCACTGTGATGCCATGCATTTCGCAGAAGAACTGAGCGGCAAATTTAGGGAAGCTAGACCTGCAATAGCTGCTATGGCATTATCCGATGTAAGCCATATTACTTGTGTGGGCAATGATTACGGATTTGATTTTATTTTCAGCAGAGCTCTTGAAGCATTGGGCAGAAATGAGGACGTTTTATTGGCCATTAGTACTAGTGGCAATTCCCAAAATATTTTAGAAGCCTGTAAAGTAGCTAAAGCCAAAG
>NZ_JBNPEF010000003.1:0-89599 GCF_051117495.1 Marivirga sp.
ATTTTTTTAATTATCTGTGCAAAAAGTGTAATATTGCTCATGAGGGGTTTTTTGGTTTTTGTGTCAACCCAAAATTAATATTTTGGGATAAAACTTAAACCCCTCTCTTTATTTAGGACGGTATTGTGAAAAAATTAAAAAACATGAAGTCTTGATTTAGGTTAGCCGTCTTTTTTAGTTTACTTTGGCTTTATAAAAAAGAAGTTATAATGAAAATTGCAGTTCTCTCAAGAAACCCAAGTTTATATTCTACCAGAAGATTAATTGAAGCCATAGAGGAAAAAGGACATACAGCACTTCGTCTTGACCATATGCATTGTGATATTATTATGGATGAGGCAGGGCCTTCTATTTACTATCATGGTGAAAAATTAGAAAAAATCGATGCCATTATCCCAAGAATTGGGGCTTCTGTCACATTTTATGGAACTGCTGTGGTTCGTCAATTCGAAATGATGAAGACTTTTAGTGCAGTGGATTCATTGGCCATTACCCGATCAAGAGATAAGTTAAGAAGTTTACAGATTCTTTCTCGCTCAGGATTAGCAATGCCAAGGACAGCCTTTACCAATCGTTCTGAAAATGCTGGAGATTATATACTGGAACATCTGGGAAAGGCACCAGTAGTTTTAAAATTATTGGAAGGCACTCAAGGATTAGGAGTTGTTTTAGCTGAAACTAGAAAAGCAGCCGTTTCTGTTATTGAGGCTTTTGAAGGTTTAAAAGCCAGAATTATTATGCAGGAATTTATTAAAGAAGCAGGTGGTGCTGATATAAGGGTTTTTGTGGTAGATGGTGAAGTAGTAGGCGCTATGAAGCGCCAGGGAAAAGAAGGTGAATTCCGTTCCAATTTGCATAGAGGAGGTTCGGCAAACGTTATTAAATTAAGCAGGGCAGAAAAAGCAGCGGCCTTAAAAGCGGCCAAAGCAATGGGCTTAGCTATCGCGGGTGTTGACATGCTACAATCTTCCCGAGGCCCTTTAATTTTGGAGGTTAATTCTTCACCAGGTCTGGAGGGCATCGAAAAAGCAACCGATAAGGATATAGCCTTAAGAATTGTAGAGTATATTGAGAGGGGCTTGGATAAAAAACGATTGCCAAAAGATAAAGTGAAAGCGTAATTTTGAGAACCTAGATACTAGAATCTAGAACCTAGACAAGCAAGGATTCTTTTTTTAGATACTGAAACAATTAAAGGTAGATTTTATGGTTTAAACCCAAAGAAATCAAATCAAAAAAGAGCTGTTATCTTGCGATAACAGCTCTTTTTTAGTCTAAAATCTAAGTTCTATAATCTATTAAGCTACTCTAAGATTTTTATATTTCGATTTCTCGAATTTAGAAGCCGCATATTTTTCGTCAATGATTAATTCAGAACCTGAAGATTCCCCATCAAATTCGAACATGGCATCCGTCATGATTACCTCACAGATTGATCTTAAACCTCTGGCTCCCAATTTGAATTCAACTGCTTTTTGAACAATATAATCTAAAGCAGAATCCTCAAAAACCAATTTAATACCTTCCATATCAAACAACTTAGTATATTGTTTTACCAAGGCATTTTTAGGTTCCGTTAAAATGGATTTCAAGATATCTTTACTTAAAGGATCCAAATGAGTTAGAACAGGCAACCTACCAATCAACTCAGGAATTAAACCAAAGTTTTTCAAATCCTGTGCCGTGATGTATTGTAATAAATTCTCCTTATCAATTTCTTCCTCTTTTGTATCTGCCTTTGCAAATCCTAAAGGAGTTGTATTCAATCTAGAGGCAATGCTTCGACTTATTCCGTCAAAAGCACCACCACAAATGAATAGGATATTTTCCGTATCCACATTGATCATTTTCTGGTCAGGATGCTTTCTGCCTCCTTGCGGTGGAACATTGACCGAAGTACCTTCTAACAATTTCAACATGGCTTGCTGAACACCCTCTCCACTTACATCTCTGGTGATAGATGGATTGTCCGATTTACGGGCAATTTTATCTATCTCGTCAATGTAAACAATACCTCTCTGGGCCGCTTCAACATTATAATCAGCAGATTGCAATAATCTGGTTAAAATACTTTCGACATCTTCACCCACGTAACCTGCTTCCGTTAAAACAGTGGCATCAGCAATACAAAATGGGACTTGTAAAATTTTAGCCAAGGTTTTGGCTAAATAGGTTTTACCCGTACCGGTCTCCCCTACCATGATAATATTTGATTTTTCAATCGTCACATCATCTTTAGTAGATTTTTGCATTAATCGCTTATAATGATTATAAACTGCAACTGATATCACTTTTTTAGCTTCATCTTGACCCACTACATATTGATCTAAGTGGTTTTTCATTTCAATCGGACGAATCAAATTGAATTTCGGGTCTTTTGAAGATGACTTTGTTTTAACTTCTTCTTGTAGGATTTGCTGAGCCTGTGCAATACATTTGTCACAAATATGGGCATGTATGCCCGATATCATCAAATCAACATCTTTTTTGTTTCTCCCACAAAAAGAACAGCTTACTTGTGTTTTGTCTTCTGCCATTATTTTCTCACTAATACTTCGTCTATCAATCCGTATTCTTTAGCTTCTTCTGCTCGCATCCAGAAGTCTCTGTCAGAATCCTTTTCTACTTGCTTGTATGATTTACCGCTATGTTTAGATAAGATATTATATAAATCTTCCTTAACGGATAGTGTTTGTTTTAAGGAAATCTCCATATCTGAAGCTTGACCTTGCATGCCGCTCATCGGTTGGTGAATCATAATTCTTGCATGTGGTAAAGCAGATCTTTTCTTCTCAGCACCACCCGCTAATAATACAGCTCCCATACTCGCAGCCAATCCTGTACAGATTGTCCCAACATCAGGGGATATATAATGCATAGTATCATAAATACCTAATCCGGCATAAACTGAACCACCAGGACTGTTAATATACAGACTGATATCTTTTTTAGCATCTACTGATTGCAAGAATAATAATTGAGCGGTAATTACATTGGCGATGTTATCATCTACCTGCATACCCAAGAATATGATTCTATCCATGATTAAGCGGGAAAAAACATCTATTTCCCTGAAATTGGTGGGACGTTCTTCAATTACAGCTCTGGTCATATTTTCTACCTGCTGTACATACGAATCCACCATACTACCTGATAAACCTTCACCTTTAACGGCAAATTTCCTAAATTCCTCTTTATTAATCATTTAAGTATTTTGTTATAAGTACAAATTTAAAAAAAAAGTCCTTCTTTAAAAGGACTTTTCAATTAACGGTAAAATTAGCTATTAGTTTGCGTCCACAGCCTTTTTAAAGCCGTCTAGATCAACTTTCTTTTCTTTAATGGAAACTTTTTCCTTAATAAAGTCCAAAACTCTCTTATTCAACATCTCTTCATAGACTTTACGATAGTTCTCTCCATTTTCACCTTGAAGATAATTTTGAGCAAAACTGTCCATGTTTTCGCCTAATTGGTCAGCCATACCGTAAGCACCAAATTGCTCAGCAATCATTTTTTTAGTGTAGTCCATCACATCGGTATGCTCTACTTTAATATCATCATGATTGGCCTCGGCAATTTTATTTTTAATCAAATTCCAACGCAAATCTTTAGTGTATAGATCATACTCTTTATCAATTTGCTCTTGGGTGATTTTACCCTCATTGCTCAATAACAACCAATTTTTCAGGAATTCATCTGGCAAATCAAATTTAGTTTTCTCAACTAATTTATCTACCAAGTCTCTATTTAAAAGATTTTCAGTTTCCCTATCGTAATTTTCTGCGATAGTTTCTTTAATCTTTTTATCAAATTCTTCTCTTGTTTTTACAGCATCTTTTCCGAATACTTTATCGAATAACTCCTGATTGATTTCAGCAGGCTTCGTTCTCTTAATATCAGAAACAGTCAAAATATATCCACCAGAAGCTGCATCAGCATCTGTTTCATTTTGCCCTAACAATCTTGATTTAGCTTCCGCAGATTTGAAAGTCTTTTCGATATCAAATTTAATTTCGTCACCTTTTTTTGCTCCTACGAATTGTTTTTGAGCTTTCTTCTCTGCATCTTCAATTGGTAAAACAACTTTTTCCTGAACTTCTCCATCGGCTGTGCTTAACTTACCTTCCAAGGTATCTTCAGCTTTGCTTTCCTCCACTGATTCAGTATCACCATGTTGTTTGGTCAAATTATCCATGGTTTCTTTCATCACCTTATCAGTTACCTCGATGGTGTGTTTTTCAACCTTGAATTTATCATTCAATGGAATCTCAAATTCCTCCACTAAGCCTAAAGTATATTCAAACTCAAAATCTTTTTGATTATCCCAATCTATTTTGGCAGCATCTTCTTGGTTAGGGAGAGGCTCACCTAAAATCTTCAAATTGTTTTCTTTGATGTAGTCTGTCAAAGATTTTGATAACAAACTGTTGATCTCTTCAACCAAAACGCTCTTTCCATATATTTTTTTGATATAGGAAGCAGGCACTTTTCCAGGACGAAAACCTTTAATATTGGCATTTTTCCTGTATTCTTTGATTTTTTGTTCAACATTAGGTTGATAATCAGCTTCATTTAATATAATTTTAATAGAAGCATTGGTGTTGTCCTTTTTGTTGAGTGTAATGTCCAAAACAATTAAATTTTATAGTGTTATCGATATACAAAAAAACCCTTCATTCCCGAGTAATTTTACTGGAACTAAGGGTTTGAGTAGTGTGCGGATGAAGGGACTCGAACCCCCATGCCGTGAGGCGCTAGATCCTAAGTCTAGTGCGTCTACCAATTTCGCCACATCCGCATTCATTAATTTGAAGTGCAAAGGTACTGAAAAATATTTTCGCTGCAAGTCGCAGAAATGTTTTTTTATTGGTTATTTTGAAGTTTAGTTTTTACAGCTTTTATGCAAAATATAGATTTAGAAGAAGAACGTAAAGTCATCCTAAGAGAATACAGAAAACTCCTAAGGAAATCGAAACCATTTTTGAAAGACGGTGACGCCAAATTGATCAAAAAAGCTTTCACTACTTCCATGGAGGCTCATAAAGAGATGCGGAGGAAATCGGGTGAACCTTATATTCTTCACCCCATTGCTGTAGCTACAATTTGCGTGGAAGAAATTGGATTGGGTACAACCTCTATTATTTCTGCCCTGCTTCATGATGTTGTCGAGGATACGGATTGGGAACTGGAGGATATTGAACGTGAGTTTGGACCCAAAGTATCTCCTATCATAGATGGATTGACCAAAATATCAGGGGTTTTTGAATACGGTACTTCCCAACAGGCCGAGAATTTCCGTAAAATGTTATTGACTCTTTCTAAAGATGTAAGGGTAATTCTCATAAAGTTAGCTGATCGTTTGCATAATATGCGGACGCTGGAAAGCATGCCTAGAAATAAGCAGTTGAAAATTGCCTCTGAAACTATATTCCTTTATGCTCCTTTGGCGCACCGATTAGGGCTTTATGCCATTAAATCAGAATTGGAAGATCTTCACCTTAAATATACAGAGTCGGAAATATATCGAGACATTGCCAATAAAATTAATAATACTAAAGCGGCCAGAAAAAAATTCATCAATAATTTTGTCTCCCCTATTGAAGGTGAATTAGATAAACTAAAATGGGATTATTACATTAAAGGAAGACCCAAATCAATTTATTCAATATGGAGTAAAATGAAAAAACAAAATATTCCATTTGAGCAAGTTTACGATCTGTTTGCCATTAGAATAATTATTGATGCACCTGCTGAACATGAAAAGGCTGCATGTTGGGAGGTATATTCCATTGTTACGGATTTTTACAAACCAAATCCAGACAGATTACGAGATTGGATTTCCACACCTAAAGCCAATGGTTATGAATCATTGCATACCACAGTCATGAGCGATAATGGCAGTTGGGTAGAGGTTCAAATAAGAACTAGCCGCATGGATGAAATAGCGGAAAAAGGTTATGCCGCACACTGGAAATATAAAGACCATTACACAAAACCCGAGGAAACTCGTCTGGAACAATGGATTGCCAGGGTGAGAGAAATGTTGGAATCCAATGATACAAATGCCATTGAATTCCTTGATGATTTTAGATCCAATTTGTTTTCAGATGAAGTTTTTGTTTTTACTCCGAAAGGGGAACTAAAGACTTTGCCGAATGGCGCCACAGCCCTAGATTTTGCATTTGATATCCATACAGAAATTGGAGCGAAATGCTTGGGTGCAAAAGTCAACAACAAATTAGTCCCATTAAATCATGAGCTGAAAAATGGAGATCAAGTAGAAATACTGACTTCTAACAAACAAAAACCCAGTGAGGATTGGTTACGATTTGTGGTAAGCTCAAAGGCGAAATCCAAAATAAAGGATGTTTTAAAAGAAGATAAAAAATATGCGGCCATTGAAGGTAAGGAAATAGTTTACCGTAAATTGAAACAGATGAAAATTACTCCTAATGAAGAAGTAATCAATCAAATCAGGGCATATTTTGAAGAGAAAACCCCTTTAGACCTATATTATGGAATCGCAACAGGCAAACATGACCCGAAAAACATCAAAAAGTTTCAAGATGAAGTATTAGAAGCTAAAAATAAAAACAATAATAAAAGAATTAGATCGTCCACTGATGGTAAGTCTTTTGAGCAAGAATTGAAAAAAGCCAAAGGAGAGGATATGTTGCTAATAGGCGAAGATATGGATGTGGTGGATTATGTCATTGCAAGATGCTGCAATCCTATTCCAGGAGATGAGGTTTTTGGCTTTGTAACGGTCAATGAAGGGATTAAAATACATAGAACATCCTGCCCAAATGCACCGGAATTATTGTCCAATCATGGTAATAGAGTAGTAAAGGCCAGATGGACCTCCCAACAAGAAATTGCCTTTTTGGCTGGTTTACAAATTATTGGAACTGATAGAGTCGGACTGATTAGTGATGTTACCCAAATTATCTCAAGTGAATTGGAAGTAAATATGCAATCCATATCCGTTGATACGAAAGACGGAATTTTTGAAGGGAAAATTCATCTTTTTGTGCAGAATACTAAGCATTTAGACCAACTCATCGGAAAATTGAAAGCCGTTCGTGGGATTGTCAAGGTGAACCGCTATGATTAATTGTAGATTTCCTATATTTGCCAAATAAGAAGGGAGATGATTATATTATGGCATTGAACGAGAAAGTTTATAAAGAAGTAAAACAAATTTTCACGGCTTATTTAGAGAACAAAGGATTGAGGAAAACGCCTGAGCGTTACGCCATCCTTGAGGAAATTTATACCCGAACGGGACATTTTGATGTAGAATCGCTCTACATCAGCATGAAGAATAAAAACTACAGAGTAAGCCGTGCTACTGTTTACAATACTTTGGATTTATTGGTAGAATGCGATTTAGTGAGCAAGCACCAATTTGGAAGAAATTTAGCACAATATGAAAAATCTTATGGTTACAAGCAGCACGATCATGTAATCTGTGCGGAATGCCATAAGGTAGTGGAATTTTGCGATCCGAGAATCCAAAATATTAAAACTATGATTGGAGATTTATTGAATTTCAAAATTATGCATCATTCTTTAAATCTTTATGGAATATGCGGTGATTGTCAGGCTAAATTAAAAACAGAAGAAAAAGAGTAAATTTTAATCGATTAATAAAATGGACTACAAAAAAGAAGTCATTGATAATATTTTGAATTTAGAAATTTCTGGTGATTTGATAGGCGAAAACAACGGGCCAGGATTAGTAGAAATGCTGAATGACCACATTAATAAAGGAATCAATAAATGTATTATTGATATCTCTGGGGTTCGCTATATGAACAGTAGTGGTATTGGGGTGTTAATTACAATTTTAACAAAGCTTAGAAATAAAGATGGAGAAGTGGTTTTAATAAATCCGTCAGAGCAAGTGAAAAAGTTATTATTGATTACTAAACTCAATAATATTTTTACCATATACGACACAAAAGAAGAAGCCTTAGAAAGCTTGAAATAAGGAATTACATATCTAGAATTAATTAAATCTTAATTTTATTAAAAGCAGCTTTAAATCTAAAGTGCTGTCAATATTTAAAATCATAAAAAATGAAAATGGATGTTTTGTTGGGTTTGCAATGGGGGGATGAAGGAAAAGGAAAAGTAGTGGATGTTTTAGCGCCCAGTTACAATACAGTGGCTAGATTTCAAGGTGGGCCAAATGCGGGTCATACATTAGAATTTGATGGTATCAAGCATGTCCTCCATCAGATTCCAAGCGGGATATTTCGCAATACGATCAAAAACGTAATAGGTAATGGAGTCGTGCTAGACCCTGTTATTTTCAAGAAAGAGATTGAAAAATTAGCCCCATTTAACATCAATTTCAAAGACAACCTTTGGATTTCCAATAAAGCACAATTGATTTTACCTACCCATAGACTTTTGGATGCGGCTTATGAAAAATCAAAAGGAAGTAAAAAAATTGGGTCAACCTTAAAAGGAATAGGCCCAACCTATCAAGATAAGGTAGCCAGATTAGGACTGAGAGTTGGAGATGTTTTTTACGATAGCTTTAAGGAGAAATATGAAAAATTAGTAGGCATTCATAAAATGACGCTTGATTTTTATCAATACGATTATACTGAATTGGAAGAAGCCGAAAAAACATTCTTTGAAGCATTGGAATATTTAAAAACTTTTAATGTTAGTTCTACGGAGTATCTCATCAACAATGAATTAAAGGAAGGGAAATCAGTTTTGGCTGAAGGAGCACAAGGTTCATTATTGGATGTGGATTTTGGAAGCTATCCATTCGTGACTAGTTCAAATACTATGACGGCTGGCGTTTGTACCGGTTTGGGAGTAGCGCCCAATAGTATCCGAAAAGTATATGGAATATTTAAAGCATACTGTACTAGAGTAGGAAGCGGTCCCTTCCCTACTGAACTTTTTGATGAAGATGGTACAGAACTACAAAAAGTGGGTAATGAATTTGGTGCTACCACTGGAAGACCAAGACGATGCGGATGGTTGGATATTCCAGCTTTGAAATATGTGGTGATGATCAATGGTGTGACAGAGTTATTTATGATGAAAGCAGATGTGTTATCTGGTTTTGAAAAAATAAAAGTCTGCACTCAATATGAATTAGAAGATGGTACCATAACGGATGAATTTCCTTATGATATAGTAGATACTGAGGTCAAACCGATCTATGAAGAATTGGAAGGTTGGAATTGTAGTTTGGATGATATCAACTCCTTTGACGATATGCCTCAGGCTTTAAAGAACTACATTACTTATATAGAAGATAAAATGGGGGTTCCAATTAATTTGGTTTCTGTAGGACCGGATAGGACTCAGACTATTTTGAGGTAAAGTTTAAAATTTGAGCACTGAAAAAGAAGCTGAGCAATTGACTTCCTTTTTTTTGTGCAATTTATTCACCTAATAAACTCAAAATCTCCTTTATTTCTTCTTCTGAATAATCAGATTCAGAAATCGATTCTAATTCAAAATGAGTAATTGTCTTTGAGCCTTCTTTGGTTAATTTACTGAATATGACTCCTGAATGGTAAAGCGGGAATATGTTACTCTTGCCACCATATATCTCACTGATAATCCTGTATTTATTGGGTAGTTCCAACTCTTTCAAAAAAAAGACATGGCTTATTAATGGGGTACTTCCAAAGTCATTTTCTTTTTTGGTTAAAAAATATTGATAGGTTTCCCCGTTGACAGCACTATCCTTCTGATTCATGATTGAATGTGGATCACTACTAAATCTCACTGGTGGAGTGGTATCATGTATCTTCTGTGATTCTGGTTTATATTCATATACAGACTGGTCTCTTATATCTAGAATTTGAATTATGGGTTCTTTGAAAAATTTATTAAGACCAGCACCTTTCCACTGTTGCACAATATAATTCCCAACGAAATCATATGCCATGCTTTCTATTGCACTCTCAGTTTGCGATTTATAAGTTAGCTTAAAGTTTGAACTATTATTTATCTGAAATTGAGCGAAGACACCATTCGAAATAAATAAAGTGAAGATTAAGATTGCAACTGAGCTTTTAAGCAATGTTTTTTTAATATTCATTGATGTGGTTTTTATTAATCTATAGCTATATTATTCTGCTTAGCATACTTTTCAATTTTAGGCAGTCCTACTTTTCTTCTTCTCTTATTCACGTTTTCAAAATCCTCAATTTCATTAAACCTTAAAGAAACTAATTTTTCATCGTAGTAGTATTGAGTGCCGTAAATTTGGGGTAAACCATTTCGGACTTTTAGTCTATCTACATAAAGTGCATAGCTACTTTTTTCGATTTTGTCTTCTTGATAAGCCTTTTCCACTATCTCTTTAAAGCTTTCCAATTCTGCTTTAGAAGAATGTTGAATGGCTAAAAATAAGCCCATATTAGCAAGTTCGCCAATTTCCCTTTTGCTTTGCCAACCATATTCATTGAGAAAAATGGTCACCTTATGTAGAAGGGTTGAATCAAGAATTTTCATCTCTTTGATCAATTCTTGATCTTCTGATTCAGGATTCACTTGCTGCCTAAGTTTCAGTGATTTGATTGTGAGTTTCTCTATAGTTTTTACTTCTTCTTTGAAATCGTTGTTAGATTGATTTTGAGAATAGGAAGGGATTGAAATAATAAAAAAAATAGAAATGACAAGGAATATGTAGTTTCTCATTTAAATGTAGGTTATTAGTTTAGCAATTTTAAAACGAACTTAAGAAAAGATTAATTATGCACAAAGTAATTATTTTAGTAATTCACAACTCACTATCCAAGCTCTCACCCTCAAATTGTGTATCTAAACTGATAGCATTTAAGCCTTGTTCCTGTAAGTATTTTGTAAATACATTAGAATAGCCATGAGTGGAATAAATTGTTTCTGCCTCTGATAATTTCACAGCTTCCAAAAGGCCATTCCAGTCGGCATGATCAGAGAGCACAAACCCGCGGTCAGCTGCTTTTCTTCTTCTGGTTCCTCTTAGCATCATCCAGCCTGAGGTAATTCCGGTGCTATAGGGTGCTAATTTTTTCATCCAAGGTGTGCCGATTGATGCAGGAGTTGCAATCACTAAATTTCCTGCATAGTTTTTCTTGGGAATATCATTTGTGATTTTGATGGTCTCAGTCAAGTCTAATCCTGTTTTTCTTAACGCATCGGTTGCATTTTCAACCGCTCCATGTGTATAAATCTTACCAATATTTTTATCTACATTTTTCATGATTCTTTGCGCTTTACCCAAAGCATAGGCAAAGATTACAGAGGTTTTATCATTCTCTTTATTCTGCCTCCACCATTTATTGATTTCTGCAAATATTTCAGCTTGGGGTTTCCATTGATATATAGGCAAGCCAAAAGTAGTTTCGGTAACAAATTCATGACACTTCACAGGCTCAAATGGTGTGGACAAACCATCATCTTCCAATTTATAATCGCCAGATACTACCACCACTTTTCCTTTATGTTCTAATCTGATTTGTGCTGAGCCCGGAATATGGCCAGCAGGATGAAAACTTACTTTTACTCCGTTTATAATAATGCTCTTATTGTAGTCTAATGTTTCCATTTGAATCTCATTACCAAGTCTTTGGCGCATAATGGTTTCAGAATGAGGATGAGCTAAATAATGCTGATGTCCTGGACGAGAATGGTCAGCATGTGCGTGGGTAATTAAAGCTTTTTTGACCGGTCGCCATGGATCAACATAAAATTTACCCTCAGGGCAGTAGATACCTTTACTAGTGAAATCGAGAAGTGATCGCATGATAGGCTAACTTTCTCAACTAGTCTTTGTTATTATTCACTTTAGAAATAATTCTGGATAGTTCTTCTATTTCAGTATTATTTAAAACCCCAAAAAATTCGTCCATTTTATCATTAATAACAGGCTCAATTTTAGCTAAAAGATCAATACCGAATTTATTAATAGAAATAGAGGAATTTCTTTTGTCATCTGATTGTCTTGCCCTGTTTATTAATCTTTTGTCAACAAGCCTTTTTACGATTCGTGAAATATCAGGCACATTTTCCCTCAAATGACTTTTGACCTTATTCAAGTTCATTGGCTTATCTGGTTGCTCATTTAATATTTTAAGCACCTCATACTGCTGTCGGGTGATATCAAAAGCTTTTAATTCCCTCGAGATATTATAAGACAGTTTTTGCTGACAGCTCAATAAAATTGAAAAAGTCTGATTAATTAATGCTTTGGAATTAATATTTTCTGACCCTCTTCCCATCCTGTATTTCGATAAACGTTAACTAATTGACGACTAACAAATCAAAAATAAGGATTAAAGTTTAATTTCCGAAAATAATATTCGACAAAACTTCACATTTCATTTCTGTTTCCTCCCATTCTTTTTCCGGCTTTGAGTCTTCGGTTATGCCTGCACCAGCATAAAATTTAACGGATTGATGATTAATTTGACAACAACGAAGATTTACAAATAAATGGCTTAACCCCTCTAAGTGAACTGGACCTAAAAACCCACTAAAATAACTTCTGTTATGGTTTTCTTCGGCTAATAAGAATTTTAAAGCTGGCTCTTTTGGCATTCCGCAAACTGCTGATGTAGGATGTAATAATTTCAACATCACAGACCCCAATTCCGGAAAATTGATAGAGGAGGTATTGACCTTGAAAGTGGTTTTTAAATGTAGAAGATTACCTGCCTGAATAGTTTTAGGCCCTATCTCATCAAACTCTCTTAATCTTATTTTCTTAAAACAATTGATGATATAACGAGAAACAAAAGCTTGTTCTTCAATTTCTTTTTGTGTCCAAGTGGTCTCTGCAATACTTTTATCTGACTTTTGCTGAGTTCCCGCCAATGCCATTGTTTTGAAATATTCTCCTTTTTGATCTTCAATTAAGGTTTCAGGACTGGCACCAAACCATAGTCCAGTGCTAGCTGAATACGTTAGGTTTACGAATGCATTAGGATACTTTCGACAAGCATTGATGAAAGCCTGTCCTAAATTAATGTCGTTTTGATGTTCAATATTTTTAATTTTTGAAGGGACCGCTTTATAAAATTGTTCATTTTTTATCAATTCTATCCCTTGCTCTACCATTTTAATATATTCTGCAGCGGTGGTTGAAGGAGATTTATGATTTTTATTAAGTAATGTGAAATTAAAGGTTTTTGCATTTCTTATTTTCTCCTCTAGCTCTTCATCTGGTGATTTCCTCCATTCCAAAGAAATTCTTTTATCAGCATTTAAACTGGATATTTCCAAATCAATTTCAGCTAAAAATTCAGCATCGAAATGAACAATTTTATCTGAGCCAGTTTGAAATGGGTGCATTAAAAAACCAGAAGATAGGTCTTCTAAATTTAATTCTTCAATGTATTTACCTCCAGTCAAATCACATAGAATTTGAACTTTAGAATCATTGGGCAATCTATAGATAGCCAAAGCAGCATTAAATTGTTGCGCAAATGCTAAGGATTTATTGAGGTATTCCTCTGCTGTAAGCTGTGTTTGTTTTATGTCTAAGGTTTCCTTTTCCAAAATTATTTCTTCACTACTGCCATTGTAATACGACTAACACAAATCAATTGTTCCTGTTCGTTCTTTATTTCTATATGCCAAACTTGGGTGGTTCTTCCAATATGGACAGGAGTAGTTTTGCCATAAACCCATCCTTCCTTTATTCCACGAATATGATTAGCATTTATATCCAATCCAACACAATAGAATTTTTCAGAGTCAACCATCAACATAGCCGCCACACTGCCTAAAGTTTCAGCTAAAACCACAGATGCACCACCGTGCAATAAGCCAAAAGGCTGATGGGTTCTTTTATCAACTGGCATTTTGGCGATCAAATAATTATCCCCGATTTCCGTAAAACTCATACCTAACACCTCAGAAATGGTATTTTTGCCCAATTTATTGAGTTCTTCTAAGCTTGGTTTTTGAAGAAATTTCCTATCCATAGTTATTGCACTAAAACTGTTTTGTATTTTCGAGCCGAAAATTACGGATTCGCATTCAATTTTGAACATTTTTTCGTGAATTTGATTGATTTAGCAATTATGATAAAAGATATATACATAGTACGCCACGGTCAGACCG
The DNA here is from genome assembly GCF_051117495.1 of Marivirga sp. Taxonomy (NCBI): domain Bacteria; kingdom Pseudomonadati; phylum Bacteroidota; class Cytophagia; order Cytophagales; family Marivirgaceae; genus Marivirga; species Marivirga sp. The sequence goes on from NZ_JBNPEF010000003.1 coordinate 14,092, forward strand.
ACTACAATTTAAAAGGTATTGTCCAGGGAAGTGGAGTGGACGCCTCTTTAAATGATACGGGCAGGAAACAAGCAGATGAATTTTTTAAAGCTTATGGTGATTTCCCTTTTGACAAATTATATATCTCTACTTTAAAAAGAACCCAAGAATCTGTGAAAGGATTTATTAATAAAGGATTGCCTTATGAAAAGCTTTCTGGCTTAAATGAAATCAGTTGGGGAACTAGAGAAGGACAGCCTTTCACGCCAGAAGAAAATAAATACTATTATGCCATGTTGGATAGATGGAAAAATGGAGAAACATCCTTACCCGTTGAAGGCGGTGAGTCTCCTGACCAAGTAGCCATGCGTCAGTTGGATGCCATGAAATACATCATGAGCAAAGAAGGTGAACAAAAAGTCTTAATTTGCATGCATGGTAGAGCCATGAGAATCCTGCTGGCTCAGTTATTCAATTATCCGCTTTATGATATGGATATATTTGAGCATTCGAATTTAGCTTTATATCATATCAGAGCGACTAAAAATATGTTTCAGTTGGTGAAGTATAATGATAAGGGGCATTTGAGTGGTAGTATTTAAAGAATTATAAAACAAGTTTATACAGGCAAGAAAAAACTTAATTGCTATTTTTTTTCTTCTTCATCCTTTCTTTTTTCTTAATAAAAAAGAAACAAAAAATCAAGAAAGTTTAATGCTTCAACCCTCAAACCCTACGCTGGCCCGCTAAACTTTCATCCCTCCCGCTTTTCCGAGTTCCTCGGAAGTGGTCGAGTTAGACCTATTGCCACTTCCTAGTAAAAATGGTATGGTTTTTCATCGAAGTTTAGTCCCAAGTTTAAAATGACTTAATAATAAGAAAGTAGACTTGTCCTCCATCCCGCACGCACGGAACAACTTAAATCAAAATTTATAAAACTGTTAATTTGAAGCAAACTAAAATATTAACAAGCCTCCAATAAAAACCAAACTACCTAAAATCAAAGCAAAAAGACTGTAAGGTAAAATATCTTTAGCTTTCAGTTGTGTTATGCCGAGCAGAGGTAAAGCCCAGAATGGCTGTAACATATTGGTAATTTGGTCTCCATAAGACAATGCCATTACTATTTTAGGAATGGGGATGTTTAAAGCTTGTGCTGCTTCAACCACTATTGGCCCTTGAACAGCCCATTGTCCGCCACCTGAGGGGACGAAAAAATTCACTAACCCAGCACTAAAAAAAGTTAAAATTGGAAATGAAGTAGCCGTGGATATAGAAACAAAGAAATCGGATATTAAAATCACCAAGCCTGAGTATTTCATAATGCCCATTATTCCAGAGTATAGAGGAAACTGAATTACGATTCCACTCACTCCCTGAATACCAGAATTCACAGCTGCCATAAATTTTGCCAGGCTTCCGTGAAGTAGTATTCCAAAAGTAAGGAATAGGAAATTGACAAAATTCAAATCCATAAAAGCCTGATTGGATTGCCATTTATCAATTGCAAATAGGATTGCACTTAAGAGCATAACTCCTCCTAATGCATAAGCTATCCAAGCTTTATTTTCACTATCATTTGATTGTTCTACTTTTACTTCCTTCTCTTTTGCAGCCAGTAAAGATTGATAATTAGTATTGGGCTTAAAGTATTTCCCTAATAGGTAGAATAAACTTGGGACAGCAATTAACAATATCAAACTTATGACAATATTCATGGTAGAAAATAGTGTTTCAGAGATACTGATTACTCCTATTATATCTACTAAAAAATGCTTTGCTTCTGCTACTTTCAAGGGTGCAGAAGCTGATAACCCACCATGCCAAACCATCATTCCTGAATAACCCGCAGCACCTAATATTCCATAGTTGAAGGATTTATTTTGAACAGTAAAATTCTCTCCAATCCTTCTACTGAGAATTGCACCAAAAACCAGACATAAGCCCCAGTTTAGTAAACTCATGACGATGGTGAAAAAGCTTATTAGAAAACCTGCTTGTGCAGTGTTATTGGGAATAGAAGCAATTTTGTGAATAATGCTGGAAAAGAATGGCGTCAAGGCAAGTGTATGTCCTAAAAGTAGAATAAGCACCATTTGCATGGTAAATGCCAATAACTCCCAAAAACCGGTTTGCCAATAACCTAAAATGCTTTGTGATTGCTCCAATATATTACCATCCTGACCGGTGAAAAGCAAAGCGAGCAAAAAGGTAATTCCACTCAGAAGTATTGCAATAACAAAAGGTGATGGGAGAAATCTTTCAACTAGTTTGATATATTGCCTGGAGAATGACATTTTTTAATTACGAATTATTTTAGCTCACAAAGTACAAAAGAAAATTTTCGAATTACATACTTCAAGAATTTTTGTTCCTGTTTCCGGTCTGACCTTCGGTACTGACCTAATTTCCACTTCTTGAGTATTAAGAGCTAAATCCATCACCCCTTCACCCCACATCCATCTAAAAATTTGAGATAATCAAGCTTATGGATCAGAACCTCTATACTATTTTAATTGGGACAAAAACTCCAGTGTATCTACTCCATCTGCATAATCCCAAAGTTCGGGCTGTTGGGCTTTTCCAGGTTCAATTTCAGCACCTTTTTTCACGACACATTGGATTTGCTCTTCTTTTTTTCCCAATTGATCTTCTAACTCTTTTTCATTCTTATAGAATTCGTAAAACAATACAGAAATCGGGGAAACTAAAGCTTCGTCTTCTTTCATGAGGAAAAAACCAGAATCTAAATGAGGCTCATCATTTACTAAATAAATAGATTTATTATAATCATAATTATTTACCCATTTATGGTGGTCAGCTACCCATTTAAAATCATCCAAGGCCTTGATGAATGGAGAAAAATCAAATCCCTCTGGTACTAAAAGCTTGCTTACATTTCGGCATCCTAAACCGTAATACTGAAAAATATCTTTGCCCAAAGCTTGTATTTCCTCTTCAGATTCTTTTCCTGTTAAAACGGCTACTGAGCTTCTGTTTTTGCGGATTATGTTAGGATATTTCCCGAAATATTGTTCAAAATATCTTGCAGAATTATTGCTACCTGTTGCTATTACGGCATCAAAACCACCAATTGTTTCCTGAGTGAGTTCGATCTTATTTTTAAAGTCTGGATTGATATCTATCAACTTTGCAACAATTTCTTTCAACAGATATGGATCTTGAGAGCTTAATTTAGCTATCACACTATGACCAGAAATAAGCACTGATAAAAAATCATGAAATCCCACGAGCGGAATATTTCCCGCCATGATAACAGCTATCTTTTTAGAGCTTTCTTCAGCTAAATCATATTTTTCAGTCCATTGCTCTAATTTTTCAGCTTGTAACATCTCACCTAAAGCCTTTACAGCATGCACTACATTTTCACGAGTAAACCAATTATTATGGGCTGTGGCACGAAAATACCATTCATCCAATTCGGATTCACTCATATTTCGTAAATGTTCTCCTAAAGTCTTAAAGGCTGCTAATCGCGCTTGCAAATTCATGGATATCTAAAGATTTGAAAATTGAAATTCAAAATTAGGGGAATTAAGATAGAATAGAAATAAGATGGATATAAATAGCGGTGAATGTTCTAAGCAGGATGATGGATGTGGGGTGTTTGATGGTAGGTTGGTAGCATTTAGGTCAGTACCGAAGGTCAGACCGGAAATAGACTTTACTGGAAATAAGTTGAAATAAGGTTGAAGTAATTTATCGGAAGCTAATAATGATTAATTTTCTATTTACTAAATAGGTGCTACTAAATTCTATCATCTGAAAGAATCTATAATGTAACCTATAAGTGTAAGGGAGGTTAAATCATATGAACTAAAACGTAAAAATACAACTATGGCAATTAAGAGAAAAGTAACAGCAAATTGGAAAGGATCTGCAAAAGATGGTAGAGGACAGTTAAGCAGCTCCAATAAATTTTTTGACAATACTCCTTATTCCTTTAAAGGTAGATTTGAAAATGAAGATGGTAAATTAGGTACAAATCCTGAAGAGTTAATTGCAGCCGCGCATTCAGGTTGTTATGCCATGGCATTAAGCGTAGCCATCTCTCAGGCAGGCCATACACCTGATGAAATTGACGCTCAAGCAGAAGTGATTTTAGATAAGGAAGGTGATGGTTTTGCCATTAAAGAAATTAAACTGACCGTAAAAGGTAAAGTAAGTGGTTTGTCAGAAAAAGAATTTTTAGAAATGGCGGAGGGTGCAAAGAAAGGTTGCCCTATTTCAAAAGCACTAAGTGCAGTTCCGATTTCATTGGACGCAAGTTTCGAATCATAATACATCTTAGGCATGGCTACAAGTCATGCCTTTTTACTGTTTTTCTACTGGCTCATCTAATAGATAAAAATCAATAAATTCCCTTACACAGCCTTGCCCACCTTTGGTATGTAAAACCAAATCCACGGTTTCTTTAACTCTTAAAACAGCATCAGCAGGACATGCAGAAAAACCTACTGCGTTCATTACGGCTAAGTCGTTTATGTCATCGCCTATAATGGCTACTTCAGATAATTTGATGTCTAGTTTTTCACACCAATCTAAAAGGATATCAATTTTAGGCTCGCTTCCCACATAAAGGTGTTTGATATTGAGCATTTCAGCACGGACTTTCACCATATTGATTTTATGAGCTGAGGATATAATTCCAGCTTGAATACCATAGCGCTCAAGTGCTTTAATGGCCATTCCATCCTTGGCATTATATTTTTTAAATTGATCTCCGCTTTCTGTAAAGAACATGCCGGCATCAGTCATCACGCCATCCACATCCAAAATCAAAAGTTTTATGTTTTTAATTTTAGATTTATCAACAAACATTGGTCTGCAGAGCATATTAGCATAATCTAATTCATTTTCAGCACAAAAAAGCTTTAAATCACCTACTGAAAGTTGATCCAGTCTTTGGATGTTAAAGTCATTCAAAAAGTCAGCGAGAGATTTTTCTTCTCTAGCCAGATATGCTTCAATATTTCTTTTTAATAAATCCATTTTTCAGTTTTAATCTAGAACATAAAAGTAGCAATTCTTATTTGCTTTCTCTTTTATAACTAAGATAGAATAAGATTTTCAAACACTAAGATTCCAATTTTCAATGATTTTTTCTTCAGATACATCTCCTATAAATAATTGATACTGGCGAATTAATTGAGCTTTGTACATTTCGCTTCCAGGGATGAATTCGATATGATTGTCTTCACAATAGCTTTTCAGATAATTGGGTTTATTATCTTTCTCGGGCATATTATGACTAAAAAGCATTTTACAATTATTTAATAATTCAGCAAAGCCTTTAGCTTCCAGAAAATTCTGATCTGATGAAATTGGTGTGGCATCCACTACTAAATCATAAGATCCTGAAAAATCTTCCTCTGTTATTCCCAGATCTTCTTTTTTTGATTTCACTTTCTCAGGATTTCTTCCCGTCAGTATTACTTTCAATCCTAAATCTTTCAACACATGATAAGCTACACCTGAAACTCCGCCATTTCCATATATCGCTGCTGTTTTAATAGAATGAGCAGTTGATTTTAAAGCATTTTCTAAAGCAGTTTTTAAGCCAATCGCATCTGTATTGTAGCCAAAGAGTTTTCCTTGTTCATTCACCACAGTATTCACTGCCAAAGTTTTTTTAGCGATTTCTTCCACTTCATCCAGATAAGGAATAATCTTGGATTTCAGACCACCTTTACCCGTGACAGCACCTCCTCTTGAAATTGCGGAACGTAAGAGGTCAACATATTCTTTTGCTGTTATATCATGCGGGAAAGTAAAATACACCAAATTCAGATTGAGTTTTTGTAGAGCAGTATTGTGTTTTTCAATGGAGTTGGCACTTCCTGAGGTGGAGAAAATGAATTGGGAGGTCGGGTTTAGGGGCACTTGAAATGGATTAGTTTTCATATCTATATTTTTGATATTTCTGCATTGAGACCTGTCAGGATTTAATTAATTCAGTTGAACAATTTAAGATTTTTTATTCAATCACTTCAAATAGAAACCTGACAGGTCTAGATTAATTTTGGTTAGATGCCTTTCAAAGCACTAACGAAATTCTCTATAAATTTATCTTTAGAATTTTCTTCTAAGGCTTCTAATGACAGAAATGGATTCAAATCTTCCAATTCTACCAATAATAGACTCCCATCCTTTAATTTACAGGCATCGACTCTTTGAATTCCTCTTTGCATATTGTTCCATTGGATAAATCTTTGGGCTAATTTCAAATCTTCTCTGGAAGCTTCATAAATTTCCAACTCCCATCTTTTAGATTTATCGGGTGCATATAATGCATATTGAAATTCATCATTGATGAAATAGAAAGAAACTTCATATTCAAAATCTATAAAGGGTTGAATTAGTCGGTCTTCAATATCAAAATCTTTTAGTTCCTCTCTACTTTTTGACTCCATCCCTATTGAATCGGCTCCATTTTTGAGTTTGATGATGTATTGATCGGAATCTGGCAATAAATGTAAATCTTCCAATTTATCAATAGTGGGAATAACAGGAAACCCATCCGCAAATAAATCCAAAAGGTATTGCTTTCCTTTCATATCAGCTTCACCATCAAAAGAATTGAAAGTTGGAATTCCTTTTTGCTTTACGGCTTCTACAAAATCATTGAAATAATCTTGATAATAAGCTACAGGCCCGGTATTTCTAAAAACAATAAAATCAGCTTTATCTAAAAATGCCAAAGCTTGTTGTGGATGTCCAATCAGAATATTGAAATGCTCTTTTAATTGAGAAATGATATATAAATCTTCCTCATAGTAGTTTCTGCCTTTGGCTGGATAGTAAAGATCAGTTAAATATAACACGGTAGAATTCATCTTCATCGATTAATTAAGGAAGCAATTGTACTTATAAATTTAGAAAGAAAGATTAATTAAAAAGCCACTCCTTTGAAAGTTATTCTCCTCAAAAGAAAAGGCATAATTAAACCTTATCGGAAAGTAGGAGGATGTTAAGCCAAAACCAATTTCAGAATATTGAGGGCTTTGTTCTGTTTTTAGGTAATTGGCGAAAAGATAGGATTTCAACCCAATTTTTTTCAAAAGTGGAATTCTACCTAAAATAGCCCCATCAAAATCATGATCAAAATTAGCCCCAAAGAAATAATCTGAATTACTATATTGATAATAATCTAATAATTGATAGGCAAGACCATATTGTTTTTGGCTTTGATAAACAAAAGTTTTATTGCCCATAAAGTGGAAGTAGTCTATTGGCGTAATATTGCTTGAATTCAAAAATTGACCATAACTCGCACTCAAAGCACTAAAACCAAGTGAATTTATGGACCATTTATCGGAAATATTTGCCCATATTCTACTATACTCTGTATCCATTGTCCCAAAATCAAATCCTGTTTTGATTATAGGGTATTTTGAGGATAGTGGTATTTTTCTTCCGTTGATCAAATTGTATTTTCGTTTCGGCTGATAGCTTAATAATACATTCGCTTCCACTAAATCATTTTGCTGGAAATTCTGATATTCTCCTTGAATAAAAGCTTGATTGGGTGTGAAATCTCTAGCCTCTTCCTCTTCGTCATACCAATTAAAACTTGAATTATTTTGTAAAGGAGATCTGCTATTAAATGAAGTACCCAATTGGATGTCCAATCCATTGATAAGTTCACGTTTCCATTTTAATGAGATATAATCCTTTTGAAAAAGCTTTTGGTAATTCAGCTTTTCAAAGACAGTATAGAACAAATTCCAATAATTAGAAATGGAAGGATTGCCTGAGATTTGTTCTACATAACTACCTCCCTCAACTTTAATTTCACTAATATTTGCAGGATTTAATTCATAAGAAAATGCTCCCTTCGCATAAAAACTCTTACTGGCAAAACCGTACCTCACTGATCCATAGGCTGAATATTGATGATCATTTTTAAATTTATCTTCAAATGTCAATTCAGGTTTTAAAACACCCCCCTCTACTGTATTGAATGTAAAAATACTGACATCCAATCCTAGCTTTTCTTTAAGTTCCCATTGACCAGAATTCATTGCTCTTTGATATTTTTGAAAAAATGTAGATTCCTTCTCTCCTGCTAAACCTTGATAGATTGGATCATTCTCAGATTTCTTAAATTCCCACGAATTATTATTAATGGCTCTATCAATTTTATATGCTTTTTTTTCATCCTCTGTCAGTTCAATCGGTCTGGTTGCCTCCCACCAAGATGGATTTTTAGTATAATCTGTTCTGTCGATCTTTTTATTTAATTCCTCAGAATCCACTGGTAGCAAACCTTCTAAATCGTAATCATAGCAGATATTATGAAAATAGATTTCTGTTTTATTGCTACTCTGCTTTAAAATAAAGCTGGATGAAAATGGCAGGTATGAATCGGTTTCATTATCTCTGATGTATTGAGTATTAATCTCTGCATCACCTGTAATACTTTTTAATTTTAGATGTGATTGGTTAACTCTCCAACCATTTTCTGAAATATATACTTCACCCCTAAAAACGGTCCTATTCGTGCCTCTGGGTATTAATTTGATTTTATGAATAGTTTGCCCTTGTTCTTCAAACATACCAAGATAGTCATAATCGTAAAAGCTAAAAGCATCAGAAGCTATTGGTGAAACTATTCGATTTTGCACTATTTCGTTGCCAATTGAAATGGGTCTATTTTGATAGAGATCAATAAAAATAGGATTATTCTGACTGGCATTTACACTATCGCCAAGAACCAAGGAGGCCTCCAGCACTTGCGTTTTTTTATCGAATCTATGCTGATATATTTTATTAACAGATTCAGATAAATAAAAAATACCTTTTTGAGGGCTAAGCAATGTTCCGAAAAAATTAATAGATGAGGCTGAATTTGTTTCGGACTTACCAAACAGTTTAGTATAAATATTGTAGCTTATTTCTTTATTTTCCTTTAGATATTTTTCTCGATTATCCTGTGCATTCCTGATGATTTCATAAGCTGGGTTTTCTGCTTTAGCACTGACTTCCACTGCATTTAAAAATACCTTCTCAACACTTAAAGTCGGATTGATCTCTATTTTTTCATTAGCACTTAGTGAAATTTCACGCACTTCACTTTTATAGCCAATAAACTGATAGCTGATCTTATAATTCCCGGGATCGAGTTTTAGGGAATATTCTCCATCATAATTAGTGGAGGTTCCAATCGCTTTACCTAAAATCACCACATTGGTATAAGGCATGGGCTCTCCTTTTTTAGATTTCACAATTCCAAATATTTGCGCAGTTTGCGCCATTGATGTTTGACTAAATAAGGTCAATAACAATATAACAGACAATAAAAAGGTGCTCTTGAAATGAAATTGATTGGATTCTTTTTCGGTCACGGTTTGCTTATAACCATTTAATAATTCAAACATTTTGATAGTTTATTTTTAAGAAAATTACGACTACCATCACATTATAAGGATAAATATGATAATAGTAGTATTAAGGTTTCAGTTGCAATATTATTCTTAAAACAGCACAAAAAAAAACCATCTTCAAATTAGTTTGAAGATGGTTTTACTTGAATTTATCCTTTTAATTATTGTAATTCTCCTTTAATCAATTTGAGCTCTTTTTTAGCTTGATTATCATTGATCTCTCCTGATTTCAAATCTTTTAATGTTTTAGATTTTAACTGCAGTTCTAATGTCTCTGGAATTCCACAATCTTCACATTTAGTAATGCTTGCTTTAAAAATCAGTTGCTCATTATCATTCATACTGCTCACATTTTGAGCATATTCTATGATATTGGTTTTTAAATCCTCCTCAAATTTAGGATATAAACTTTTGATTAACTCATCCCTTTCTTCCTGAGAAAGATTCTTCTTTTCTTGAGTAGGCACATCCCATCCTTCTTCGCCAGATTTAATGGAGGAAACCATATCCATATAGAAAATTACTCCTAAGCCTTCAATTTGTTCATAAGGCATTCCTCCATTAAGGTAATAGGTGTCCGACAAATCCCTTGCATACAATCTTTTCAATATTGTTTGAAATAATGTCAGGTCTTTAGCCAAAGGTTTTACCTCTTTTTCCTTGTTCACTACTATTCTACTTCTAGCTTCCTCTCTGTCTATTTTTCCAGCTTGAAATGCTCTGATATCTTTTATATTGGCCTCCACTGAAAGTCGGTTAGTTTTTAATCTCTCTACCCTGCCCGCATCTCTGTAAAATCTTAAATCTTGTCCTTTTTCCATTACCAAAATCTTATCAGAATCTTTCAGCTGGCTAATTAGATGTCCATAATCCAATAAAAAATCAATTACATTTTCAGTATTTTCAGCCACTTTTTCTTCTCTCATGCTATCCATTTGCTGGATTTTGAATTGGGCTCTTTCCATAGCCACTGCAGCTCTTTTTTCCAACTCAGCTTGTCGGAGGGCCAATTCCTCTCTTCTTTCCGCTCTTTCTTTTTCCAATTCGGCTCTAGCCTCAGCCTCCAACTCTTCGTCATCAATATCAATTTGGATATCTTCAATTACTTCAAAGCTTTTGGCAATAGCATCAGAAATATCTGGCATTGGGGGCATCTCAGGAGCGAAGGCAAAACCAAAAGCATTATTTTTTGGCAGGGATAAAATCACGCCATAACCTTCGATGTATTGAGTTTGCTTGTCTCGACTATTATTATTCCAATACGTTGATTTGTTGGTATTTACTAAACTGTTTAAAACTGTTTGGGCTAATTCCAAATCCTTTTCCATTTTTTGGTTATCAATTTCTTGAGCCAAAAGGCTGCCTGTAAAAAGGTATAATGCTATTATTAAACTATATTTTTTCATCGTTTTATTATTTAATATTTTAATCTTATTTTTTACTAGCGCAAGTGTCTACTTGTGCTTTGATTTTAAAAGTCCTTATTCAATGTTTTCTGCGGTTTGACGGTTCTAACCGTCTAATCGCTATTTAATAAAAATGGTGTCTCCATTTATCGGTCAGACGGTTGGAACGGTTTGACCGAAGTTTGAGAATCCTTTCATTTTCTCAATAAGCCTGCTCTTCTTGTTGATTACTTGCTAGGCTATTAATTAATTGTCCTGTTTCAATTTTGAATAAATCTTTATCTGATTCCATTAATTCCATCTTTGCAAAAAGATAATCCATATCTTCTTTACGTTGTTGGTCAATGTATTCTGCAAAATTTGTCAGTAGGTTTTCAGTATAAACTTGCTGTTGTTCATTGCTTTTTTGCCAATAGGCTTGCATCATTTCCACATTGTTTTCTTGCAAACCAGTTAGATAATTATTAATCAGTTGCTTATTTTGCTTGCTTTGCTGAGTAAGATAACTTTCCAATTCCTGTTTATCTTCTTTTCTTTCAGCATCCAACTTTTGTTCATAATTGGCCAAAGCAGTATTTACCATTTGTTCAATTTCTGCTTTTCCTGCTTGTTGATCAGTATTGATTTCTTGTCCGAAAGCTATCCTAAATTCACCTTTTTGATTACTGATTTCCAAACCGGTAAACTTGGCCGCTACCATCAAAATTAAAAGTGAGGCGGCAATGGACAAAAACCATTTAAGTCCTGTTTGGCTATTATTCCTTTCAGAGTTTTTATGTATATTGATAAAGGGAGGTGCACTGACATCCTCATCTTCCCAATTTCCCAATATTTTTTTATCACTTTGAAAAGCCTCTAGTTCTTCTTTTAACTCAGGGTTCTGAGCCATCTCCTCCTCAAAAGCTTTTCTTTCTTCAGGATTTAACTCATCATAGAGATAATCCATCATCTTCGCTTTCCAATCTTCAGTTTTCATATCTTATACTTTTTTCAGTAATGTTTTCTTTTGCTAATAATTTTCTCATGTGGGAAAATGCGTAATACAATCTTGATTTGACTGTATTTTCAGAAGTGTTTAATGCTTCTGCTATTTCCCTAAATTTTAAACCTTCATACTCCTTCATGATTAAAACTTCTCGTTGATCTTTACTGAGTTGCTGAAGGCATTTGGTCAAAATATCACCCAACTCACCTTGCAAATAAGTTTGTTCCGGATTACTTTCTCCTGGCTTTGAAACTTCCCAAGCTGGGCTACTTTCTTCCTCTTGCTTAGGTAAAAGTTGGTCGAAACTCAGCCATCTATGTCTTTTTCCCTTTCTACTTTCCTGCCGGCAAATATTGGTGGCGATAGTATAAATCCATGGTTTAAACTTATCACACTCTTTTAGCTGTCCGATTTTATGATGCATCGCAATAAAAGTTTGCTGTGCGGCTTCTTGAGCTAAATCTGCTTCCCCAAAATATTTGTAAGCATAATTGTAGATACGCGGATACCATTCCCTTACCAACTCCCCTTGGGCGTAGGTATCTCCTGTCTGAGCTTGTGATATTAAATCTTCTTTTTGCACCGCATACATCGTATTTAATTCAATTTATGACTTATTTGAATTTAGGATGACAGCTATTGTAAAAAAGTTTTAATTGATGTGATTTATTTTGAAACCTAGACAATTTTAGCCTATTCAGTTATTTCTATGGTTTAGCCGAATAATATATTCAGTTCTACTTAAACAAATAATGTCACCCCTAACGGGGCTTTGATTCAGTTTTTAGTTTTGAAATTACCATAATTTGACCCTCACAGGGTCGATTAAGCTATTCAATTAATTAAGGAAAACATTTAAAAGTAGTTTAAATAACATTAAGGAATGGATGGTTTTTATAAAAGTCCTTGACTTATAAAGTAACAGATATATCATTTCCAAGGCCAGTACGGAAGTTATTATGGTAAGATCTGGTCAGTAGAAGAAAGATCCCCGTTATGGGTGACATTACATGATTGAAAGTCAATTCCACTATGGTTATACCGAAAGCAAAAAACAGTTTTAATTCAAGCATTGGTTTGTGAAAATAGAAGCCGTATATTCATTAATGAAATTAAGCCTCAAGTAATGCCATTAGATAAAAAATACCTCAAGTTACTTTCCGAGAAATACCCTAATCAATTATCCGTTTCCACAAAAATTGTTTCCCTTAGTTCCATTTTAAATTTGACGAAAGGAGCGGAAATTTTTATCAGTGATGTACATGGGGAGCATGAGGCCTTTCAGCATTTGATGCGGAATGGATCGGGAGTCATCAAGCAAAAGATTAAGGAATTATTTAAGGATGAGCTTTCTTCAAAAGATATCGCGCAATTGGCCACGCTCATTTATTATCCTAAAGAAAAGCTGGAATTAATTAAAATGTACTCCGATAATCTAAAAGCATTTTATACTCATACTATTTTTAGATTAATAAAATTGACTAGGGAGTTTGCCTCTATTTATGCCAGTAAAAAATTGCAAAGTTTATTACCCAAAGGATTTAACGAAATCATTACTGAATTAGTAGCTGAACGCGATTTAGGCGAAGAAAATGATTATTATGAGCATTTAATTTCTAGTATAATTGAAATAGAACAAGCCGATGAACTGATTATCCAACTTTCCTTTTTCATTCAAAAATTAGCCATCCATAAAGTACATATCATAGGGGATGTTTACGACAGAGGACCTGGAGCTGAAATTATAATGGATGAGCTAATGAACCATTACTCAGTCGATTTTCAATGGGGCAATCATGATATAGTATGGATGGGCGCAGCCTGTGGGTCGGAAGCTTGCATAGCCAATGTACTTCGGCTTTCCCTTCGCTATGCCAATACCAATACATTGGAAAGAGGCTATGGTATTAATCTATTACCTTTGGCATCCTTTGCATTAGAATATTATAAGAATGATGAGAGCATTATTTTTAACCCAAAAGTGGCACCTGATGAAATCCACAGTAGTTCTGAGGAATGGTTGAATCGCTTGATGCATAAAGCCATTTCTATAATCCAATTTAAATTGGAGCATCAGCTAGTGGCACGAAGGCCTGAATTTGGAATGAATGACAGGCTTTTTATGTCTGAAATTGATTTAGAAAAAGGCACTATTCAAATTGAAGACAAATCCTATCCTTTAAAAGACCAATACTTTCCTACTTTAGAAAATGGTTATCTAACGGAATTGCATCCCGAAGAAAGGTTCTTAATGGATCAATTGTTAGAATCTTTTCAGAAGAGCATAAGACTGCAAGCACATGCTAAATTCCTATTTGAAAAAGGTAGTATGTATAAAGTCACCAATAAAAACCTACTGTATCATGGTTGTATTCCATTGAATTCAAATGGATTGTTAAAAGAAGTAAGGATTGACCATCAAGTTTATAAAGGAAAAGCATTGATGGATTATTTCGATAAGCAAGTGCAATTAGCTTTTGCTGCTAGAAATGAATCAGAAGAAAAAAAGAAGGGAGTAGATATTTTGTGGTATTTATGGGCAGGTCCCGACTCCCCAATCTTTGGAAAGCATAAAATGGCTACATTTGAGCGTTATTTTATAGATGATAAAAGCATACAAGAAGAGCATAAAAACTATTATTATACTTATCGTGATAATGCCGAAACATGCAAAATGATTCTAAAAGATTTCGGTTTAGGCCAAGATGCGGTGATTTTGAATGGCCATGTTCCAGTATCGGTCAAAGAAGGCGAAAGCCCAATAAAAGGGTCTGGTAGATTAGTGGTTATAGATGGTGGATTTTCCAAAGCCTATCAAGATCAAACCGGGATAGCAGGTTTTACTTTAATGCATAATTGCTATGGTCGGCAATTAATTGCGCACGAAGCTTTTGAAAGTCAAAATGTAGCCATAGCGGAAGAAAAAGATATTGCTTACAGCGAGGTTTTCCTCAATCAATCAGAAAACAAACAACGCATACGGGATGTGGATGATGGCCAAACTATAAAAGAACGCATAGATGATTTAAAGGAATTATTGGAAGCCTATAGAAATGGCGAGCTAAAAGAGAAAACCGTTTAAGCTTTATTTTTAACTACTATAAACAAGAAGTCAAATCAGATAAAAAAATGTTTAATTAAGTAGTTTAAATCCAGCTAAAGCTGGAAAATTAACAACAAAAGTCACAAAGAAAACAAAAGAAAACAGCCTTTGGCTGTTTAGTCCAACACTTATGTCCCTTTACAAAGATAGTATATTGTTATCTCGCTTGAAGTTCAGTCTATAAGACTGCGATGACTTGAAAATATAAAAAAAGGCGGATAAAAACACCCGCCAATTTTCACTTAGTCAATCTAAAAAAACCAAAACAATATTTATTTTTTATTTCGAGTCAAAATATGAATTTCTCATATTTCAATAAATTGATACTGAAAATCAAATAGATACAAGATTTTCTCTTATAATTGCTTAAAAGGATCTATTTAAATTCTTCCACTGCATCACTTAAGTCATAAACTTTTGCATTAGGTAAAATACTCTTTACAATGCTAAATCCTGCCGCTGAGCGATAACCGCCTGCGCAATGTACTATGACTGGTTTTTGCACATCAATTTCAGATGCTCTTTCCCTTAATTCTGGAAGAGGGATATTTTTAGCCGAATCAAAGAATTTTCCATCATCTACTTCAGATTTATTTCTGATATCAATGATGGTATAGGCATCAGGATTATTTTTGAAATCATCCAGATTCACCAAAGAATCCATCACTACCTCTCCTTTAGGATTAATTACTCCTGCCACCAAATTAGCTTCATAGCCAATTTTAGCTGCTCGGTAAATAGCAAATTCTAAATCTTTTTGATTTTCTGCAACCAAGTAGTAAGGTTCATCTGGTCCAACAATGGATCCTAACCAAGTCTCAAATTTATCTGCTTCCTTATTTTGAATATTAATAGCTCCCTTTAAATGTCCTTTTTTAAATTCTTCCTTGGCTCTTGTATCAATAATAATTGCACCCTCTGGAATTTCAATTCCATCCTTCTTATCTGCATTTTTAACTGCCTCTTCAAGAGAAGCAGCTCCTTTTCTATTTACCTCCACACTATTGGGGAAATATTTCGGGATAAAGGATTGCCCTTCTAAGAAAGCATCCACAAATTTATCTTTATCCTTTATTTGAAATGCCCAATTATTAGCTTTCTCATTGGCAATGGTACTGCTTAATTCACTGCTCATATTTTTCCCACAGAGGGAACCAGCACCATGTGCAGGATAAACAATTGTATCGTCTGATAAATCGGTAAAAACATCATTTACCGTGTCATACATCATACCCGCTAATTCTTTTCTGCTTACTTGAATGTTTCCTGCTCCTTCTCTTAAATCAGGACGACCAACATCCCCCACAAATAAAGAATCTCCAGTGAAAACTGCTTTTTGATTACCATTTTCATCTAGTAATAAATAAGAATTATGGTCAGGTGAATGACCGGGCGTGAATAAAGCTCTAAATGTGGCATTACCAATCTTCACTTCATCTCCGTGCCCAATATGTTTGAAGTCATAGTCAACTCCCACTTTTTCATTCACATAAATATCAGCTCCAAATTTCTCTTGTAGTTCTAAATGGCTACTAATGAAATCGGCATGAGGGTGGGTTTCAAAAACTGCTACAATTTCTGCCTTATGTTGCTTTGCAAATTCTAAATATGGTTTAATATCTCTCGATGGATCTACTAAAGCTACTTTTCCTTCACTTTCAATGGCGAATGAACCTTGGGCTAAAGTATCATCATAAAAATGTTTAATATTCATAATCGTTTCGTTTTTTCCTATATAATTGAACGATCTAATTAAAAATAGGATAGTAACATTGGTTACAAATGATGGTCACTCACAAAAAATAAGCATGCCCTGCCAATACCCATATTAATAACGTTGGAATTAAGTTTTTTTATACAACCATCTATATGGGAACTTAAAAACAAAAAAACTATATACTTAATAAATCAAAAAAGGAAAACTAAAAGCTTAATGCCATTCAATCAAGTTAATATTCTTTTTCCAGAAGAAAGAAGTGAAGTATAAAGTATGAAGCTGGCTTCCATTTCAATGTTTACTTTGCCACGAATACAAAATCACTGCCCTTTTCATCTTCAGCAAAACCTCCGAATCTGGGAGTAGTTTGAAGACGCTCCATATAAAGCTTTATTTCATCAAGAATTAATATTCTATCAGGCCCGCCTTTAGTCTTTAAAGCTTCCAACATACTCTTCGCAAAAGGTGAATGAGATCCTCTAATACCATCAGAGACATACTCTTTACCACCTGAAGTCAGATATTTTCTTGTTTTTTTGGAAAGTTTTTTAACAAGATAAGCCTGATCATCAATATCTTCATAGACTGTAGCCCTGTTAGAAGCTAAAACGGGATCGAAAGTACCTCCAAAACAGACATCCATAGCTAAAAAAATATGTTCACAAGGTATATTATTAATATTATTTCTAATTCTATTATGTGAAATATATGTATTCTTACTTACATCATTTTTAATTGAGTTTTTAGCAACAAGAAACCCTTCACCAAAAACCTCATCATATATTCCATGTCCTGCAAAGAAAATGAATAGCTGATCTTGCGGTTTATATTTTCGCTGTGCGTATTCTCTAAGTTTAGTCATCACCTCATTTTGCTCAGCATCTTTTAATATCTCAACTTCAAAACCGTACACTGTCCTCAACTCTTCTGCAATTGATTCGGCATCGTAAATGGGATTTACAAGATCATTCCAGTTGTCATATTTATTTGTAGCCACCAACAATGCATAATCTTTCCTGTCAATCATAACAGCATCTGATATAGCATCCATACCTACCCTTACGCTCCTGTGGTCTGATACAATACCTCCCTCCTCATTTTCAGCTATAATTTCTATCCAGTTCTCACCATCAATTACAAATATGGAGAGATCGATTTTCAAATTAAATTTATCATCAAGTTCTGCAGCCTTCGTACCTATTGTCTTGCCATTTTCTCCTTTACTTATTACAACCGTAACTGTTTTTAGAGGAATACTTGAACTTACAGAGGCTTCAATCATAATTCTATTTTCTTGAGAATTGGTATATTCAACTCTTGGATAAATCCACTCAATAACGGGAAGTGAGGTGCTAATTTGATTTTCATTTGAAAAATCTAGCAACATTGCGTTAGACTTATCTTTCACAATTTGACCCAAAGATGCAGTTGTGATAAATAACATATAAATATAAATTGAAATCTTCATGCTTATCTTTGGATTATTATTTTTTGAATATTTCTAACTTTAGAGTCACCCTGTACCTCTATTTTCACAATATAGGTGCCGGACTCAATCTCCAAATCATCAATCGGTAATGCGACTTTTATAATTCCGGCATATTTTTCAACAGGAGTAAACATCTTGATTTTTTCACCTCTCATAGAATATATTTGGATGTTTATATCATAATTTTCTTTTGATTCAGGTAAGGATAAATTAAAAGTAATTAAATCTTTAGCCGGATTTGGGTATATTTTACCTACTGAAAGTTTAAAGGGTGCCGGTAGTGAATAAATATCCTTTGTTAAATGAATAGAAAAACTATGATCACCTGTCAGTTTAAATTGATAACTGTTGATTTCATTCATATTAATCAAAATACCATTTTGTTCATCAATCAACCAGAGCTGTTTGGTAGCTGAGCTCAATTGAGTATTATCCCAGCTAATATTTTGAAAACCAGATAATTGATTACTCTCTAAATTAAAAAACCAGCTTTCATCAGATTTCACTTTTCGGATGTCTTTTGAGAAATAAGGGTATCTAAAATTTGTATGAGTGGTGAACATTTCAGTAAACGTAACAAATCTCGGTACAACCAATTGATCAAAACTGTCCTTATCATCAGATGCGTTTTCATGCATACCGACAGTTGCAATATCAACAAGTTCGTCCCTGATTTGTAGTTTTAGACTTAAATTCCAATTATTTAAGTCAATATTGGAATTTATAATATCATCACTTGTTAATACTCTATTATTGTCTCTATTTTCAATAATATGAATGTCAACAGAGACTGAACTATTTGCCCATACAAAGCCTCCTTCGTATGGATTAATAATATCGCCAACAACAAAATTTTGAGTATTGGTATTAAATAATAGTACTTGTTGCACCGACCCGCTTAGATTGTTGGATTGAATCACACTGTTCCAGCTAATCGGTACATTAAATGGATTACCAATCTGATTCCAGCCTTCCTTTATTTCTAAAGTATAGGGAGAACTTGTATTAACAGTTCCTGTACCCACATTAATTTCAATTTCTGGAATAGTATTAAACCAATAGCCTTTTGCCAACTCAATTCTAGAGATTCCAGCGCCAGCATCTACATACTTTGCACCATCATAATGCATCAATCTCCATTGGTTTATATAGCGGAAAGGCCCCATTTCATCAAATATGGTTTCAATTAAATTATCTTCAAGTAGATAAGGAATGGAAAACAATTGCCATTTATTTGATACCGTTTGGAAGGGAATAATAGGCTCAATATCAGACCAATAAATAAAATTATCAGAGATCTTTTTCTCATTTTCTCCATCACTAACCTCAATCTCAAATTCTAACCCAATCTCATCTAGAAAATTTGCAGGAATTTCAATTTCATAAATATTATTTTCATTGAGCTTTTCAAGTGTATTGGTTTTATATTGTGATGAAAGAATTCCTTTATAATTAAATTGAAGGCTGTGTTGATTCGTTCCTCCAGTTACTTTGAAGCTTACAGGAATAACACTGACATCAGCTTGAGAAACTTCAGTTTCAAAGCTTAAATCTTTGATTAAAAGTGCTTGTTCAACGGCAATCACCTCAGAAAAGGCGGAACTACCCGCTAAATTAATTGCTTTCACTCTATACCAATGTGAGAAGCCCTCCTTAAGTTGGCTAAGTTCAACACTAACTGCTGAATTGAGCGTATCAGAAAAAACAAGATTTTTAAAATTTTCATCTTCAGCAACTTCGATATAATAACGCAGTAAATCTCCTTCTACTACATCCCAATTGGCTCTGAAAGAAGTAGTAGTGACTGAGGAGGCATCACGAACGTTTGGTGCCGGAGGTAGTGTAGCAAACTTTATTGTTTGAGAAAAACCAGACGATCCTGAATTATTTACGGCACGAACCCGCGCATAATAAGATAAGCCAGAAACTAAATTAAAAACAGTTTCATTAGATGAGCTCAATCTCCTTTTCTGATAGCCGGCAACATAATTGGTGAAGAATTCATCCGTGCTTATATCAATCTCATAAAAATCAACTCCCTCTACATCATTCCAACTAAGTGATGCTGTATTATTTGAAACATCACTTACTTCTTGAAGAGCGGGAGCTGATGGCAATGTCTTCAATGTTACTTTATTTGAAGGCTCCGAATATAAATCCGATTCAATTACGGCTTGCACCTCAAAACTATATTCATTGCCCGGTAGGAGGTCATTAACCATTTTACTACCTGTGTTACCGCCTACACTGAAACTCAAAGTATCCGCTTCACTAAATACCTTAAATTGGTATGCTGTAGCAGACTCTACTAAATTCCAAGAAATGCTAATCTCACTAGGACTAATAGCCTGAGCTTCCAAGACTGGGCTCGAGGGTGCTGTAGTAAATTTCAGCACTTCCGAATATCGAGACAGACCTGAAGAATTTTCAGATCTCAATCTAGCATAATAAACAGTACCGGATTCGAGACCAGTAATAAGCTGGCCGTTATTAATAATTGCATTATCGTATCCATTCACTTTCGTATTAAAAGCTGGAGCTACTGAAATATCGGCTCTGTAATTATTTGTACCCTTCATGCTTTCCCAACTCAATTTTAAACTACTAGCCATTATATTAGTAGCGGACTCCTCAAACAAGATAGGTGACTCTGGTCTTGTTAATACTGCAACTGGAGATGAGAAAGGGCTGTTTCCTGTGACATTGAATGCTCTTAGTCGGTATCTATAGTGGCTACCCGGATCTACCTGATCATTGATAAATTCTTTAATTGTACTTTTTTGAATTCTCATAACCATTGTATCTACTTCAGAAGCTCTCCAAAACTCATACTCTTGGATATTATTTGCTTCCTCAAAATTAATCAACACAAATTCATTTGTGATTTCAAGAGAAGAAAAAACAGGTATTGCAGGCAAAGTGGTAAAATTTTTCACATTGGAATAACCCGATATACCACTTTCATTAACCGCTCGCAGTCGAACATAGTAGGTATTTGCAGCCTGTAAATTAATGATGTTTTCTTCTAGAGTATTTACCTGCCTGCCACTGTATCCGCCAACCAAATCATTAAAAGAAGAATCTTTCGCTACATCAATCAAATAAGAATCTGCTCCTTCAACTGCTTGCCAATTTACCAAGGCACTAACAGGTGTAAAATCTGAGAATGAACCGATCTGGGGATTGGAAGGAATTGTACTAAAGTCCTCTATCTCAGAAAAACTTGATTCGCCAAAAGCATTAACCGCTTTAATCCGTAAAGCATAATTGGTTCCAGGTTCTAAATCAAGTATTAATTCTGTATCGTTAGATTGAATTTCTGTATAGGAATCAAATTCATCATCGCTTATCTGCAAAATATAGTAATCAGTAAAAGTTGTTTCTGTCCACTCCGCTTCGGCTTCCGTTTGGGTTATGTCATCCACTTCAGTTATTGTTGGAACTCCTGGTAAGGGATTCAGCTTCACCGTCCACATTTTTGATACGTTGTTTTCAGAGACAACCTCATATAAGGTAGAATTTGACATATTAACTACCGTGACACCTGATATTTGCTCAGTGTCATTTATTTTTATTTTTGATCTAAAAGATGTCTTAAATATTGGTATTAAATTAAAATCTGTAAGCTCATTGGGAACGACCAAATCAATTTTATTATTTGCATAGTCGAATATCGGTGACAAGGAATCCACTTGTTCTGAAATGCTGAAATCTGTTATGTCATTTCCACTATTAACATGCTCAAAAAATCTTAAAACCCCATCGCCTTCAGAAATAGAAACAGCATCGATATCGCCATCAGCATCAAAATCACCTGGAATTACAGTGATTTTACCATTTATTTTTGCTTCTGCCAACTGAATTTCAGAGAAGGAGCCAGAACCATCATTTAATAAAAGACTGTTACTTTTAAATAATGTCGCCCCAACAAAAAAATCTGTGTCTCCATCTCCATCAGCATCAGCAGGTATGCTATTGAATTTGTAACCAGGTAAATTAACCCTAGTAAAAGTTGTATCCCCGTTTGCTAGATTATTTATTAAAAATTGATTTTCAAAATTGGTTACTACAATCTCGTAAAAATTATCAGTATTGATATCAGCAAAGTTGAAATTTACATTTTCGGTTCTTGGATTAGTTTCTCCAATTTTCTTTTTAACAAAGACATTACCATTTTGTGTATTAAAAAAAGCAAAAAGCTCTAGGCCAAAAGAAGCTATAATATCAAAATCTCCATCATTATCGATGTCAAATGAACCAACACCTGTTGCATTTACATTCGAGGCTAAAGTAAACTTAGCATCAAATAATTGAGACCCATTGTTTCGATACCAATTCAAGGAACCTAAATCATTAAGATCAAAATTTGCCTCTATTATATCATAATAACCATCATTATCGATATCAGCTACCTCAATTTTTTTACTTCCAAATCCATTATCAGCCAAATCAATATTATGATCAACAAAACTTGCTGTAAAATCTATATTCTCAAGCCATCTAATCTGCCCAATATTGTTTTTATATACGATATCAATATCTCCATCATTGTCTAAATCCACGGATTTGTAATCATTACAATTGCAATTACTTTTTAATACTATCTTGTTGTCGAAAATACCATTTCCCTGATTTTTTATCATGTACAGATCAGAAGCGCCCGTTATGATATCTAAGTTCCCATCTCCATTAAAATCAGCTACTGATGCTGATAAAGACCCGATCATGCCTCCAGCAATTTGCCTAGGCTCATAAACATAGGTATAGCTGCTATCAGAATAAAGCGTTCCAAAATTAACAGGCCATGAAAATCCCCGTAAATTCTCTACACTCAATTTCTGTTCCCCAAATTTTGAAAACTTCTCTGGGAGCTCTACTAAAATTCTTTTTGAAGTAGCTTCTAAAACTTTTAAACGATTACCGCCCAAAAGAACTTCATTAGAGCTTCTTCCTTCCAAAAATCCAGTCCCATAAATAGTCAGTTGCTCGGCTGCAATAGAGGATTTCTTGCTAATTCTGCTAATTACCGGTGTTCCGCGTCCAAGGTTGGTATTGATGAAATTAGAAAAATCTCCTACTAAATTGAAACTTAGCAAATCAGCCTGATAACCATTGATCACATCTTTTATCTTTTCTAGACCACGATTATCTCCATTTGGAATCCCTTCATTATAATTAAAAACATAAATTAATCCTGGAGTATATTCCTTTATTACGACATTTTCATAGGCTGATATTTCATTTTGGGTTCTTACAATATTCCATAGCCGGGTTTCATCGTATTCGGCATTTAATAAAGTTGATCTGCTAGCTCGATCATATCCTAGCACATGCCACTGAGATACAATATTAATTGATTCTTGAGAGCGTGTAATTACCTCATCAATGACAAGCGTACCATCAACATAAACTTTCACTTCTTTATTTGCCTCATTAAAGGTCAGCACTAGATGCGTCCATTTATTTAAAGGGAAATCTGTAGGTGCATCTAAGGTTGTTGTACCATAAACCCCTGATTCATCATTACCTTGCATTCTAAATTTTAATCTCTGTGCAACCAGACCCAATGAAATAAATCTATCGTTTCCCACACCATAATTCCATATTACGGTAGAATTTGGATTTGTAGAGCCTATTTTGATTTGCGTCTCAAAAGTAAAATCTTTCAATCCGATCGAAACATTTGGATCGATTGCAATGAAACTTTTCTCGCCATCAAAGGATAAGGCAGCGCCATATCCAGAACTGAGCGCACCGACTTGAACCGCTTCATTAGCAGCAAGCTCTGAAACATTTTCTTGAGATATTTCATAATCATAAACCTTTACATCGTCAATTGCTCCCTTAAAATGAAAACCGCCATCTTCTGAATTTCCAATTCTAAAATTATAGTCAGATACCTCAGTGAGATCACTATTAATGGTGCTAGAAGAAATCAATTCACCATTCAAATAAATCCTAAGACCATTTTCTCCCTTCTTAAAGGTAACTGCATAATGATTCCATTCTCTATTTACAACCTGAGATACCAGATTAGCACTCCCTTCAAGATATGTTACCAATTCATAGTATTGTTCGGCATTATTATATTGAAGTTCTACTGAATAATCTCCAGCGAATTGCCATCCTCGACTCACCAAAGATTGATAAAAGCCAGTGCCAATAGCTTTAAACCAAAAGCTAATACTAAAGCCATCTTTCAAATTGAGCGTGCTATCTTTACCAACATCTATATAGTCATCTATTCCATCAAAAAAATAGGCACTTTCTTCATTTCCAAACCTATCCCTGGTCAAGGTAGCGCCATTAAGCGTTCCATGATTTTCACTACCACTTTCATCTAGCGTATTACCATTAAAAGGAAAATCAGCTACTATATTTTGAGCATTAATTTGAACCTTTAGAATAAATACTATACAGATGGTAAGCAATAAGCTATAAGAAAGTTTTTTCATCTTGTTTGATTTGGGTCTGGTGCAGTACCTATTTCGAATTCAGGTTCGGGGATTAAAGCGTCAATTAGTATAACGATACCTGCAACAGCTAATGTACCGGCTATTATCTGATAGCTTAGCGGATATTTTCTTTTTATCGTAAAGTATTCCGTAAAAACAATTTCGTCCCTATTGTTTATATCACTTATCTTGATTCTATAATTGGTCCCAGGAGGAATGTTTGAAGGAAAATGAATTTCCGTTTCACCGGTATTAGGTCTTTCTTTAAATGCTGTCACCAAATTTTCATCACGATAAAGCTCAAACTTAAGCACGTTGTCCCCACGGCCTCCAGACCAAACGAAGTCCTGTTTGCTTCCTCGTTTGAATTCACTGGAATTTGTTATACCCTCAATATTGACAAAAGGAATATAATAGTCACCTTTTAGCTCTACGGACAACTTTCCAGTAAAATCATCTCCTAACTCCTTTTTAGCATCCCAAATGAGTTTTTTCTTTTCTCCTACCGCTATATTTATCCCTACATCACCAGAAACAAATTCCATAGGTTGTATAAAATTATCTTTAGAATTATATAGGTTGATAGAGTATCTGCGGTCAATTCTCTCGTCTTTTAAATTATATTGGACTTCAACCAAACCGTTATTTAAATGGATATTAACAATTTCAATATCTTGGGAAAATGCTTGAGTATCTAAAAGAAAAAAAAGGGTTATAACAATAATTAATTTTTTCAATGTTGTTAGAAGTAAATGGCTATCAATGATTTATAGACATCAAGTTATATAAAAATTAATTATAAAATAGTTTTTTATGATTTTTTTTAGATACTATATGAAAATTTTCAATAAAATTAAAATGTAAAAATATCGTACTATGAAGTGGGAATCATTATGGATTTTAATAGAACTGACATCATACCGGAAAATTAAGACTTAATTATATAAATGTCTTAATTTATCCAGTATGTGCCGAATTATCGGTACTTTTCCTTCAAACTGTCCTCTTGAGATTTCGGACAATCTTCTTTTTTTAATATAATCCTGAGCTATGAAGATCGAATTAGTGTTTTTAGCAAATTAAATATGGTTTTAAAATCAATGTCAGCTTATTGCATAAATAATTCTTTATAAATCATGAATGACCCCATGATCAATACAAACCAGCCAAATCCTTTTTTCAGTTTTTGACCGTCCACTTTAGTGGAAAGAAAAGAACCTATATAGATTCCCGATGCTGCAATGACCGTGAAAACTCCTAAAAATGCCCAATCAATGTCGCCACCGGATTGGATGTCACCTATGAAGCCTATCAAAGATTTAGCCGCAATAATTAAAAGTGACGTACCTACCGCTTCTTTCATCGGTAATTTGGCCAAAATAACCAAGGCAGGAATAATTAGAAATCCACCTCCTGCGCCTACTAATCCGGTTAAAGCACCTACTACTACCCCTTCAATAATAATTAATGGATAATTAAACTTTTTAGGGGCATCTACATCTTTTAATTCTTTTTTCAGTTCTTTTCTATCTTTAATCATGGAGTAAGAAGCCGCTATCATTAAAAGGGCGAATAAAACCATGATTCCAATAGATTTGGTAAACTCAAATCCATTGATGGTAAAAAAGGTGTCAGGCAAAGCGGGAACTAAAAGTAATCGAGTTAGGTAAACCGAAATGAAGGCTGGAATGGTAAAAACAATACCCGTTTTGTAATTAACTAATCCTTTTCGAGCATAATTTACTCCTCCTAAAAGAGAACTAAAGCCGACTATAAAAAGTGAATAAGCCGTAGCCGTTACTGGATTAACTCCTAACAAATATACTAGAACGGGAACGGTCAGTATAGAACCTCCTCCTCCGATCAATCCCAAAGAAATACCAATAATGGCTGCGCTTATAAATCCTATTATCTCTATCAATGTCATAATATAAATCAATTTTTTGACAAAAGTAGAGGGTTAAAAATGCTTAAGGCGTAACAAATGTTACTGCAAAAATTGAGAAGTATAATAAATGTTATGTTTTGCTATTTAATACGCATGCAAACAGAAAAAGGCTTTAATTGTGAGAATTTAATTTAAATGTTTCTTCAATTTAGAATTGAAATACTTCTCACCAGAAAATGTCCATCTGTCAACCACTATACCCTCTGGATTTACCAATATGTAATTGGGGTAGGAAATAACTTCATATTGATTTAAGAGTTCTGACTTACCAGATTCCACTTCCCACAATACTGGCCAATTGATCTCTAATTGTTTATTGGCGGCCATAGAATACCATTTGTCTATGTTATTATCTTCATTTAAAGTAATGAATTGGATATTTTGATAATCCTTCAAACTCTCAACAATATGCGGTAGTGCTTTCCAACATGGTCCGCACCAAGTTGCCGCTATATCAATTAATAAATATTGACCTCTAAAATCAGCAGTATTAAAAGCATTTCCATCTTTATCATAACCTACAAAATCTATAAAAGCTTTATTCTTTTCTAATTTATTCTTACCAATCGAATTAATGTAGGCTTGAAATTCAGGGATTAATGATAAATTATCATCTGAAATCAAATTATAAATTTCCAGAAATTCTTCATCAGAAAAACCTATAAAATTAAAGTATCTATCAATATATCTTATAGGGACAATAGAATTTCTATTTGAATTAAAAACCTCCATAAATTCTTCAAAATCAGATGCATCTTGTAAATTCTCAAAAACCACATGACTTTCCGAGCCATTAACTATTATCTTTTTTTTGAATAGACCTTGTTCAAAAAGCACATCTACTTTTCCTTCCTCATACCAAAAAGGAAATAACTTTCCTTTTGGAGAAATCAAAAAACCAAATTCAGGATTATTAACAGTTAATTCTAATTCATGGGTTTTTTTATCAGGATTAAAACCATAATTTTTGCTCTGAACATTTAAATAGTAGCCCTTAGGAATTTCCTTATTGCTTTTAATAGTAAGGTTCACTGACTTTTGAGAGAATGCCGCAAAAACAAAAAATAATAGTAAAAATAAGGTTGAATAAATCTTCATAGTTTTTTCTGGCAAAATATATAAGCAATTTAAAAAATGCAACTAACGAGTTAATTTTCCTTCCTAAAAGGAATCAAAGCCATAACCATAGCATGTTCATAATAAGCCTTTCTGTCAATTTCTCCTTTGGTTAAAATACCAACTGCTCCATCTTTTTGCTTAGAGTTTGACCGTCCGAAATACTGATCATCTGCTGCCCCGAGCTCTACTCCTCCCCTCACCATATTAGCTATAGGTTCAGGAAGGTAAAATATTGCTGTTTGTGCTTGGCTTAATTTTTCATTTGAAAGGATGACTATCCAAGCAAAAGCCTGCATGCCGAAAACATCATCATGGATTCCGCCTTCAATACCAACCCAATATTCAGCATTTGGAAACTGATCTTTTGCATTCTTTGCTCGGTTTCGAGCTCCGTCTAAAGTTTCTTTGTTCGACATCGGTTGATCTCTTACCTCAGAAGGGACTGAAATGCCTTCAAAAACGAAGCTTTCATTTTTAAACATTCTGTGAAATCCTGCCTGAGTAGCTTCAATTTTAACTGGGTTTTTAGAGGCTATGATTATTTTTTGAAACATAGTAATTTTTGAATTAACAATATTGGCCGAATATAAGAAAAGCCAGACTTTTTAGCCTGGCTTTTCAATTTGAAATTTATATTGATCTGTTATTGATATATTAAATCAAACCTGTCCAACTTCATCACTTTATCCCAAGCCGCTACAAAATCATTCACGAACATTTCTTTAGAATCTGTTTGTGCATACACTTCTGCTAAAGCTCTTAATTCGGAATGAGAACCAAATACTAAATCTGCTCTAGTAGCTGTATATTTTTGCTCGCCTGAACTTCTATCTTTGCCAATGAATTGCTCTTTGGTATCATCTGTGGCTTCCCATTCGGTACTCATATCTAATAAATTCACAAAGAAATCATTGGTTAATTGTTCTTTCTTATTAGAAAAAATACCGTGTTTAGATCCATCATAATTAGCTCCTAAAGCTCTCATTCCTCCAATTAAAACGGTCATTTCTGGTGGTGTTAAAGTCAATAATTGAGCTTTATCGATCAATAATTCTTCAGTAGAAACAGAATATCTGGTCTTCAAATAATTTCTAAATCCATCTGCCATTGGCTCTAATAAGTTCATAGATTCAATATCTACTTGCTCTTGCTTAGCATCCATACGACCAGGAGTAAATGGAACTTTTATATCATATCCAGCATTTTTTGCAGCTTGCTCCACTCCGGCAGCGCCACCTAAAACAATCATATCCGCCATGGAAATTTTTCTACTACCTGATGATTTATGAAAATCTGCTTGAATATCTTGGTAAGTTTTCAACACTTTTTGCAATTGAGCTGGGTTGTTTACTTCCCAATCTTTCATTGGAGCTAACTGAATATGTGCCCCATTGGCTCCACCTCTTCTATCAGAATTTCTATAGGTTGATGCCGAAGCCCAAGCAGTTGAAACTACCTCACTGATACTTAAATCTGAATTCAAAATTTGAGTTTTAAGCTTAGCTATATCATTAGCATTTACTAAAGGATGATCAACTGCAGGAATTGGATCTTGCCAAATGAAATCTTCTTTTGGATATTCGGGTCCTAAATAAGTGGTATTAGGCCCCATATCTCTGTGCGTTAATTTAAACCAAGCTTTTGCAAATGCATCATTGAATAAGGCAGGATTCTCTAAAAACTTGCGAGAGATTTTAGCATACTCAGGATCCTCTCTCAACGATAAATCAGTGGTAAACATGGTTGGTTTATGCTTTTTAGTGGAATCAAAAGCATCTGGCACCATTACTTTCGGATCTTTAGCCACCCACTGATGAGCTCCTGCAGGACTTTTGGTTAATTCCCACTCATTTTCAAATAAACTCATTAAATAACCGTGGCTCCATTTTGCTGGAGTATCCGTCCATGTAACTTCTAAGCCAGAAGTGATCGCATCTTTCCCTTTACCTGATTTGTAAGCGCTTTTCCATCCAAAGCCTTGCTCTTCCATATCTGCTGCTGCAGGTGCTTTCCCTACATTATCAGCCGGACCTGCACCATGAGCTTTTCCTAGCGTATGTCCACCCGCTATCAAAGCCACGGTTTCTTCGTCATTCATACCCATTCTACCAAAAGTCTCTCTAATATCATGAGCTGCTGCTATTGGGTCAGGATTTCCATTAGGACCTTCAGGGTTCACATAAATTAATCCCATTTGAACCGCTGCCAAAGGATCCTCTAAATCTCTATCTCCAGAATAACGCTTTTCATCACTTAACCACTTTTCCTCAGAACCCCAATAAACATCCATTTCAGGCTCATATACATCTTCTCTACCCCCCGCAAATCCGATGGTTTTAAATCCCATATCTTCTAGAGCCACATTTCCTGTTAAAATCATCAAATCAGCCCAAGAAATTTTGTTACCATATTTTTGTTTAATTGGCCACAATAGTCTTCTGGCTTTGTCCAAATTCGCATTATCTGGCCAGCTATTGATAGGCGCAAATCTCTGCTGACCAGAGCGAGAACCTCCTCTACCATCTCCGGTTCTATAAGTTCCTGCACTGTGCCAAGCCATTCGAATCATAAAAGGTCCATAATGCCCATAATCAGCAGGCCACCAATCTTTTGAGTCTTTTAAAGTTTTAGCAATGTCCTCTTTCAATGCATAGTAATCAAGACTAGCAAATGCTTCCTTATAGTCAAAATCCTCTTGCATAGGAGTTGACATATCGGAATTCTGTCTTAAAATACTCAAGTCTAATCTGTTAGGCCACCAGTCATTTAACTGGCTTGCTTTCATAGCTGATCTACTTTTTTTAGTAGCTCCGGAATAACCATCAGTCTCAGCTGTTTTTGTTTCATCCTTTCCGCAGGCCGTAAAAATTAGGCCAATAGCGAAAATCATTAATATTCTACTTAGTCTTTTCATATATCTAGCGTTTAAAAAATTAAATCTTAAAGCAAAAATAGCAGAATAATTACTTGTTCTAACATTTGATTATGTCGATTTTATAAATTTAGATATAGATAAAATCAATAACTATTCTCATCAATCTTCACCTTACCTCTGAAAGTCCAGAAAACGAAACCTGTATAGATGGCTACTAAAGGCACGGCTATCATAGCTATGGTTAGCATATAACCCAATGATTTTTCTGAAGCTGATGCATTAAAAAGGGTTAAGCTATACTCAGGATCAATAGTAGAATGAAGCATAGTTGGATAAAGGCCAACCGCCCCTATTACCAACAAAGCCGAAATAACTCCTGTTGATGAAATAAAAGCGTAGCCGTAATTCTGCTTACTGACTTGACGCGGAATATTGGCCATCAATAATACCAAAATTACAGGGAGAAAAAACATCCATTCCTGTGCTTTGATTTTATCAGTTAAATGAGGCACATATAACAAGGTATAAAAACTCAATAAAAGCGCTGATAAAATAAAAAAGACGGTGCTGTTTTTGATGATTTTAGTTAATTGCTGATATAGTTTCCCCTCTGTCTTCATACCCAGATATAAAGCCCCGTGCAGCATAAAAAGTGCTAAGGCAGTTACACCCGTTAATAAAGAAAATGGATTGATAAAATTAAAGTCAGTGCTGTGGGTATATTCTCCTGTTTCATCTATAGGTAAGCCTTGCAAAACATTACCTAAAACCATTCCCAAAGCTACCGCCATAATGATACTGGAAGCTGAGAAAGCAATATCCCAGGTTTGTCTCCACCAATTCATTTCTTCTTTGCCTCTAAACTCAATGGAAATAGCCCTGAAAATAATCATGACCAAAAAGAGCATTAAAGGAATATATAAACCTGAAAAAAGCGTGGCATAAACTGGCGGAAAAGCTGCAAAAAGCACTCCACCCGTAATTACTAACCATACTTCATTTCCATCCCATACTGGGCCTATAGCATTTAAAGCAATTTTCCTATTTTCTTTTTTACCCAAAAAAAGGTGGATAGCCCCAACACCCATATCAAATCCATCTAATATGGCATATCCTGTTACCACAGCCCCCAATAATAAAAACCACCAAGTATTATATTCTATTCCGATGAAAGTTTCCATAATTTATAGTTTAGTTTTTTAGTTAAAATCAGGTACGCTAGATGATTGCTGTGGTCTTTGATCCTCCATTTTTTCATCATAAGGACCATGCTGGATTTTTTTGTTTAGTAAATAAATAAACAATAAGAACAACAATAGATAAACGAAGAAGAATAAAATAAGCGAGAACCAAATCTGATTAGCCGTAACAGCCTTTGACAATGCATCAGAGGTTTTAAGTAAACCATAAACTACCCAAGGTTGCCTTCCCATTTCCGCTGCAAACCATCCTACTTGATTGGCGATTTGAGGTAAGAAAACCGCCCATACAAAAACCCACATCAACCATCTTTTATCGAAAAGCTTTCCTCTCCACCATAAAAATCCTGCATAGAGACTTAGCGCTATAAGCAACATTCCAATTGCGACCATAATGTGGTAAAACTGAAAAACTGCATTCACCTGAGTAGGAATTTCATCCTCTGGAAAAGCATCTAATCCTTTCACGGGAGTAGTAAAATCTTGATGAATTAAAAAAGTTAATCCCTTTGGAATTTTCAAGCCCACCACTTCTTTACTCTTGTGATCCACCCAACCAAAAAGATATAAATCTGCGACTTCATTTTCAGGATAATGCCCTTCGAAAGCAGCCAATTTAGCTGGTTGATTTACAGCCACACCTTCAGCAGAATTATGTCCGGTAACCAATTGGAGCAAAGAAGAAAGTATGGCCACTATTAAAGCAATTTTAAATGCAGGCTTGGCAATTTCCAGAAATTTACCTTTCAAGATGTAATAAGCATTGACTGAAAGCACCAGAAAGGCGCCAGCCAAAAAAGCTCCTATTATCACATGCGAAAGCCTGTCCATAGAAGATGGGTTGAAAACCATAGCCCAGAAATCAGTGATCTCGGCTTTTTGATTTAAGCCTTCTCCCACAATTTTATAACCTGCCGGGGTTTGCTGCCAGCTATTAGCCACCACTATCCAAACGGCCGAAAACATGGAGCCAAGAGCAACTCCTATAGTTGAAATAAAATGAACAACTGGCTTAACCCTGTTCCAGCCAAAAAGCAAGACACCTAAAAATCCGGATTCCAAAGCAAAAGCAAATAATCCTTCTGCCGCCAGAGCTGAGCCGAAAATATCCCCAACATAGCGGGAATAGGTTGCCCAGTTAATGCCAAACTCAAACTCCATTACAATTCCGGTGGCCACTCCTATTCCAAAAATCAGTGCGAAAATCTTGACCCAAAAGCGGGTCATTTTATGATAGATTTCGTTTTTGGTTTTCAGGTACATCCCTTCCATAATCACCAAAATAACCCCGAGACCAATACTCAGAGGTGGATAGATGTAATGGAAAGCAACCGTAAAGGCAAATTGAACGCGTGCTAGTATTTCGGTTTCCATAAGTGATAGTTTATTTTAATTATTCTTTTGATGCAATAAGTCTTATAATATCTGCTTTCCCTTTGTGAAATTCTCCTTCTGATAGGTTAGTTTCCAGTAGTTGCAGGTTTTCAATTTTCAATTCTTTAAAATCTTCACGAAGCATTTCCTCCGTATAAAGCATTTCAATATTTTTTGGCCCACCCGAAGAATTTTCTAATTGGTTAGGATTAAAGGCTTCCAATACCAATTTTCCGCCTGGCTTTAACCATTTGATAGCCTTCTGATGTGCAATTTTTCTTAAACCTTCAGGAAAATGGGCATAAATCAAAGCCACGACATCAGCGGTATTGACTTTAAATTCTTTTTCAACAATATCAGCTACCTCAAAAACAGGATTTACCTTTTCTTGTTTGGCAAGATTGCTTGCTTTTTCTTTAGCTGAAGGGCTAAAATCAAATGCATTAACTTCCCAGCCTAGTTTGGCTGCAAAAACTGCATTTCTACCCTCTCCATCGCAGGGTAAGATAATTCTTCCAATGGGTAAGAGTGTTAAAATTTCTCGCAAAAATTCATTCGGTTCAGTACCATAAATAAATTCCTGTTGCGCATATCGTTCATTCCAAAATTCTTTCATTTCTTAGATTTTAGAAACTAGCTTTAAGAAGCTAGTCTTCATTATTTAATTAATTTTGAGGTAAAAAAAGTTTACTCCCCACTAATAGCTGAACATCATCAATATGACCTGAAGCTAAGGTTTCCTCATTTATAAAATGAAGATGAATTCGACTGCCATTGTGGGTATAAATCCCATCTTCTTGACTATTAGCCCAAACCCCCACAATTTTCACATTTGCATTATTGAGCTTAAATTTTCTTTTGGCTTTTTGATGAGCTTGGTGACCGTGCATACCTTCCCCTTCTTTAAACATGATATGATAATCTAAATCTTCAACCTGAGCTTCCATATAAAAAGGAAAAGACTTTTCATGATCTAAACCATTTTCAATTGCTTTTTTACGAATGAAATCTTCAATCTTTTTAAGCCCTTTCAGTGATTCTTCAACTTGCACAGCGCTATATACATCAGCACTTCCATAAGCTAAAAAAACCGCTTTCACTACAGAATCTTTTCTGTAAACCGCTTGATCATTTTCAATAGTACCCGTATAAACCGTACCATCAAAAATTGTGATCTCGCCTTTCAGATCTTCAATTGGTCCTAAAGCCATTAATCCTTTTATATTCTTAAGGCTGTCTAAATCCGCTCTAGCAGAAAAATCTTGCTCTTGCAACATGATATCTCTACCCCTGGCATATTTTAGCCAATAGGATTCTTTCTCTTCTGATGGTGAACAGGAAAGTAAATGGGCTACTATAAGTATTATGAATATTTTTTGCATTTTAGTTTAGTGGTTAGTCTATATTCTAATTTAAATTCAAATTAAACTTGAAACACTAAAATTAAAAAAAGCCGGCATTAACCGGCTTTCATAACTTTTTATTTTTTCGGAATATCACAGTTTCCACTTGCACAGCTACCACCTCCGCAACCTTGATTAAGCAAAGCTAAAAAGGTGAAAAGTGCTCCTATACTTCCTGCGAATATTTCTGACTCTGTGATGCCTACAAAAACTAAATATAGCCCTATAGCCAACCTAAGCCAGCGCATGAAAGTCCAGGGAGTATGTAAAATAGTTTTAATCATGCTATTTTTCTGTTGAGTGAAGTCCATGCTCCACCATTATACACTTTTTCATAGCCCTTCGATTTTAAAATACTCTTGGCTGTGCCGCTTCTCATTCCTGAAGCACAGCAAGTTATAATAGGCTTATCTTTATTTTTCAATTTAGATAAATTAGAGGAGATACTATCAACAGGAATATTCATAGCATTTTTAATATGCCCTCCTTGAAATTCTCCTTTTGTTCTTACATCTAAAATGATAGCCCCCTCATCTGCTAATGCTTTCAAGTCAACTGCTGGACCTAAGCCGAATAATTTTCTTAAGAAACTCATAAGGCCATTGCATAATTTTCTGCTGCAAACCAAGAACCTCCATTATGGCAATCAATTCCTTTAGATTCCAAAATTTGTTGCGCCATCCCACTTCTGTTACCTGAAGCACAACACAATATGATTTCGCCATCAATTTTGCCAATTTCATCAGCTCTAGCTTCTACTTCATTTAAAGGGATGTTTAGTGCACCTTCTGCATGTCCCATTACGAATTCTCCTTCTGACCTTACGTCAATTATTGTTTTATTTGAATTTTTCATTTGTATCTTCTTTTTTGAATTACAATGCTAAGTAACGGACTTTCAGTGGATAGGATAGTAACAGAAGTTACATACTCAGTGAAACAAGCTATTCTATGTTCAAAATCTTTTTTGCTCGTTCATTTAAGTCATTAATATCATTTTTCTCTGTAATATTTTGCTCACCTACAGCTAAAACCATTTTTGCATGTTTAATAATAGCTTGTTTATGCTCTTCCTTCTGAGTAAATTCAAATATCGTGATTAATGCTTCTAATAATCTGATAATTACAGCTGTACTGCCAGCAGAAAATTGTCTAATTTGATTGAAGGCTGCATCTAATACACCCTCAAAATCTACAGTATCCGCAATCAACCTTAGATTACCCTCTTGGTCAAAGCGATATTTAGACGGAAACTTTGCTTGCACTAAATATGACATGGTAGAGGTCAGGTTATCGATACAAGTAATAGCGGTATAGGGGTCATTTACTCCAGGAGACAAAGCGCGTGAAGCTATTTCCACCATCTGATGAACGGAATATTCAAGGTTTTGCTGGGGTGTTTTAGTTTTTCCGAATACAAACTGATTGATAATTTTTTCAATTTCATCTTCTTGGATGTTTTCATTCGAATATAGAACACCAAGCGTTTGTCCTTTGACAATATAACTACCTGGTCTGTGATTCAATTCGAACAATGCATCATAAACAGAAACTTCTTCGATTAAACTTTCATTATCGATATAATTTAAATATCCTCCCCTGTTAGCTTTTATATAAAATTCTCTTCTAAAGGCCGAAATAGCATTCAATATGTCAAAACTTTCATCATCTTCAACTTCATCTAGCCTTTCAGGAAAAAAAGATTCCACTTGCTTAGAAATAAACTCGGATATATCTGAAATGATTTTATCAGCCTGAATACTCATAGCTATGTTATGAATAAAAACAATCAATAAAATTATATTAACTATAGTTGCGAAAATTGCTAATAGAATAGATACAGAGGGAATGAAAGCTTCTCCATTATGATCCTTTATTGAATTTAAAACAAGAAGGGCGTACAGATAGGTTGAAATGTAAGAACCTAAGACTATTTGATTTAGCCGGACGTACATAAAATTTTTAATGAGCCTTGGTCCAAATTGTGAAGAAGCGAGCGTAAGCGCCACCAAAGTAATGGAGAAAACCGTACCTGCAACACCTATCATGGCACCAGATATAGTAGTTAATATGCTACGAGCTGAATCAGCACTATTCACTAAGAAAAAGCTTACCCAACTTTCGTTTGGTATGGCAATTAAATTATCCAATGATACCAACCCTACAGACAGCAAGATAGCCAAACATATTATCAGGACTGGAAGAAACCAGAAAGTAGCCATTAACTCTTTCCAAAAATATAGTAAACGCTTCATGTCAGAATGTTAAAGTAATACCAAAATTGACATCATTATAAAGTTTATCAATTGGCACCAAGGGAGATGGATCGTAAATATTTTGATATAATAATCTGAATCCCAAATTATCAGTAACGTTATAGGTGAATTCGATACTGCTAGCTAAGCGATAATTGGTTAAGGGCAATGAAATTAAAGGCTGATAATAAGCACTAACATCTAAATCAAATAATTCTCCGAATTTTTGCTTATAACTTATATAAGTATTGAACCTAATATTCTCTGCTATAATAGGGCTGAGGTCTGAAGGTAATAATTCATCTTTGACACCAGAATAATTCCACCTTTCATATTCATAAAAACTGCCTAGAGAGAAAAATAAGCCTGAATCTTTTGTAATTATAGGACGCCACCTAAAATTAAGCCCACTTGCATATTTTCTATCTAAACCTCTTATTTCTCGCCAATGTACTTGAAAGTAAGGCTCTAAGGCAATGCGCTTACTTTGCAGGTTTACATACTCTATGTATGCAAAACCACCACTCATAAGGCGCTCATCTCCAAATACGCTATATTCAATCTTATTCGCTATTGTGAAAGCATGTTCTTTTATACGTACTGAAATATCTGAAATATTCTCTATCTCTATAAAATTTTGTTTTACATTTCTATATCTAAAACTGGGAGTAAAATTTCCCTTTAACGCTTTTGAAGTATCGATGACCACATTAAAATTCTCTGAATGTAAGACTTGTGCAGAGCTGGAATAATAGAAAAAAGAAATAATTGCAGTAAAGGCAATAAATACCGTATTAGTTTTCATTAATCAATAAAATCATAGTTCGCTATAATGCAAACTATGATTTTATTTTAAAAGATTAAGAAAATAAAGATGAAATTTTAGACCATCCTTCCTTGAAAGAATCGGACGCAGAAGAGAAAGCGTCTTTTGCTTCTTCCCACTTATCTTCTGATGCTTCTTTTAGATCATTGTATTTGGTCTCTAATTCTGACTTTTTAGCCTCTAATTCTTTAAGTGCCTCATCGTATTTTGATTTTGAATCTTCCGTTACAGACTCCTTTTTAGCCTTTACTTCATTAATCTTTGCAGAAACTTCATCAATAGATTGTTCTGCCTTTGCTTTAAATTCTTCTTTGTTCATAATTTTGATGTTTAAAAGTTAATAATATCCTTACTCTATAAGCTTTTCAGGTACCGCTTAATATTTCAAAAGAAACTATTTTTTTTCTTTTTTCGGCTTAATAAGTTTTGCTCGCGAAATCTCAACCCCATCTGGCACACAATTACCCTCTTTATTTTCAGCTGTTATAAAAACCTCAACTGGTTTATATGGAAACGAAGCCTTGTAGGTTGCCTTCTCAGCATTCTCTTGTTTAAAATGCCCCACATTTCTTACTATTCCTGATTCGGACACCGCCCATATAACATAAAGCTTTTTTGGGTTCTTTAATCTTCCTGGTGCAGCCAGATTATTAGCATCTATGGTAACCAAATAGTTGGGCTCGCCTTGCTTTTTAATGGTAGCCGTAATATCTGCCGCAGGAGTTACATCTGAAACGGGGAATTCTATCGTATCAGCACAGGCTGTAAAAATGAAAAGAATCCAAATAATTGCTAGGTTTTTGATCAAGTTCATAATGTTGTTATTTAAATTTTCAATTTACTTCTAGCATTTGCTAGGTTTATATTTCTGCATTTAATAATACTTTATTCTTTTGATTTGACATTAATATCTAAAGGTGTTGAAGCATCATAGTTTTTCATCTCAACAATAGAAGCAGGTAAGCTAAAACCATTGGTCAATAATCTATGGACCACATCATTAATAACTTTTGAACGAATATTATGATGAACTGATCTCTTGGTCGATTTAAAAGTATCAATCCAGAACATTACTTTTATATTAATGGTATTAGTCCCTAATTCATTGATCATCACCGCTGGTTTCTTATCACCTTTTAAAACACCTTCCACATTATCCACTGTTTCTATAATTGATTTAATAGCTTCTGTTGGGTTATTTTCATAAGCAATACCTACTTCAAATTCATATCTAAGAAACCCATCAATGGTATAGTTGAATAAAGGGTTTTTGAGAATTATAGCGTTTGGCAAAAAAATATCTTTCCCATCAGGCGTTTTTATCAATTTTTCGCGAATATTTATATCTTTCACAAAACCCTCTATTCCATTTATGGCTATTAAATCATCTATTCGGAAAGGACTTTTAAAGGCCAGAATGATTCCAGCCAGAAAATTTTCACCAATATCTTTCAAAGCAAAGCCAATAACAAAGGTTAACAAGCCTGCACCTGCAAGAATTTTATTGGTAAACGAATCTAAGCCTAACAAATAAAGTGTTGTCAGGACAATGACAGATTTAATAATGAAACTTGAAATTTGAGAGATAAAGGTAGCCGTAATAGGATTAGGTGACTTTCTAATTAAGCGTGATTTAATTCTACGGCTAATAAAATTAGCTAGAATGAAACCTACTACTATGAATAATAGAATGAGTCCAAGATTTATATAATTTACTTGGAAATATTGAATTACATCATTGTAGAACTCGCTTACATTTTCCATATCCTAAGTTTCGCTTGGCACTAAATAAAATATTAACAAATACATTACCCCTCTAAAGATATACAATCCTCCAACTAATTCCTGTACTGATAAAAAAGTCTTTTACATTTTGATTATCGCCATAGCCAGCGGATATATCCAGTTGCACATCATTATTAAGCAAATATGCAAATCCACCATCAAACCGTGTTTGAAAAACAGATTGATTGACCTGTCCAAAATTTTCAATAAAGCCACTCCACTTATTATGGATGGGAAAAGCAAAATTCAAAACATATTTACCTGTAGGGTATTGATCATTTCCATTATAACTTAATATCCAGTTTGTGGAAAAACTCATGTTTTTTGGCAAGCCCCAATTGGCTACAAAAACCATAACTGGTGCTATATTTTCTGTTTTATAATCAACTGAAAGATTAGGTATTCGTAATCTCATTTGGAAACCTGTGGTAGGCCTCCAGCCTTTTTGATCCGTTATATGAACCCGAAAACCAAGGTGTATGTTACTTAAGCCCTGCAATGAAGATTCATCACTATCAAATTGGTAATAATTATTTTGGTAATCAATCAAGGCGCTAAATTCAAAGGTTTCTAAAAACCCATATCTGATCACATTATTGTTTAATAACGCATAATTTGAGGCATTTGAATCAAGGATGGTGGAATAATCCACTCCTTGCTGAAACTGCAACACTTTATTCCCCACTGTAAAGGCCCCAATGGCTTGTCCTGGTCTTCCTGTTCGTATGGTTTCATTATATTGAGAAAAACCTCTACTTGAGTAAATAAAAAGTATTAAGAGTAAAATATACTTCATGAAATTATTGTGTTTTTTGAATTTCTTAACCTACTAATCAGATGAAGAAAATAAATACAAGTAAAAAAAAATAATCAACAGGTATTAAAATAAAAACACTACTGCTTTAGATGAAACAGTAGTGAGAAATAAGACCATTTAAATCTTATAAAATCTAGATTACAGGGTAGTCCTTGATATTTCTATGCCTTGTGGTGTGCAAAGCCCTTCTTCATCTTCTGCTGTAATGAATACTTCTACGGGTTGATATGGAAATGAAGCTTTATAAGTAGCTTTCACTGCATTCTCTTGGTTGAAGTGCCCAACATTTCTAGTTACGCCAGACTCTGAAACAGCCCAAATCACATAAATCTTTTTTGGTGATTCTAACCGATCAGGAGAAGCCAAACTGCTTGCATTTATGGTTACTAAATGATTTTGTTGACCTTGCTTTTTGATTTTAGCAGTCATAGTAGCGGCAGGAACAACTGTGGAAACTGGAAATTGAGAAGTACTTGAACATGAACTTATCAGTCCAATTGATAAAATGATTGCTATATTTTTCAGTATTTTCATCTTTTTTAGATTTGTTTTATGATAAATTTTATTTCCTACGATATGGATCTTAATTTCATATCGCCTACAAATCTAAACTAAAATCCAATTAAAAAATCAATCATCTAAAATTAGACCTAATCAAGATAATAATATACCTTTTTAAGAATTGATAAATTTACTTGGAGGCTGCCCAAACCTTTCTTTAAACCTCATACTAAACATTGAAATACTTTTGTAACCACATTTAGAAGCAATTTCTTTTACACTTAATTCCCCTTCTTCTAGTAATGCCTTTGCAGTGGTTAACCTTTCAGCTCTAATAATTTCAGTAAAAGTTTTGCCGTATAATTTCTTTAAGCCAGTCTTTAACTTAGTTTCGTTTGTTCCCACTGCTTTTGAAACCAAAGCTAAAGTGAGGTTTATATGCTGATTTTCGTGTATATAATCCTTTGCTTTTTTGATTATTTCTATATCTTTTTTCTTAACACCTTTTTGTTAAATCCAAGATTCACTTCTTCCTTATAGATTTCTGTTTGCATCCATAACAATTCCAAGGCTTTTGATTCCAGATAAAATCTTTTGACTATACCATTCTTTTTAGTGTTGAAAATTTCCATTATAGTATTCAATATACTTAGCGTATAATTACTATGATAAATGAAATGGTTATCCATAACTTTATTCATAAACACATCCCCTATTTCTTTAGGTAAATTCACTAAATCTTTTTTAGATTCAATTCCAA
The DNA here is from genome assembly GCF_051117495.1 of Marivirga sp. Taxonomy (NCBI): domain Bacteria; kingdom Pseudomonadati; phylum Bacteroidota; class Cytophagia; order Cytophagales; family Marivirgaceae; genus Marivirga; species Marivirga sp. Next base: position 55,494 of record NZ_JBNPEF010000003.1, read on the forward strand.
ACCTTTTGGTAGCAACTTGTAAGAAAAGAATATTTACATTTTTTTGAATGGGAAAACTAAATATCTGATTTGACTCCCCTTTAGCGGCAACAATACAAGAGTAGCCATCATTCAATCTATACCTTACGCTAGTGGATACGGAATGAATTAAATCACCTTTAAGTACAAAAAAATACCTAATAAAGTTATTATCATCCTCTAAAAATTCAAGTTGAAAAAAATTAGAGATATCACCTTTTAAAACATTAAAATTAAATCCATTATTGAAATCATAGGTTTTGATACTAAGATCTCCAAAACTTGTAGGAAAATCACTTTGATATTCGTAACCTTCTTTTATTAACTTAGTTTTGACAGACTTCTTTAGTGCGTTGTGAAATTCTTCTGTAGTGTTACTTTTAATTTTAATGAGCATACTATATTGTTAATACATCCAACAATTGAAAATTAATGACCACAAATAACATATAAAAAGCAATAATCTAACATAAAGTATGAATTATTTCCAAGCCGTTTATTTCTACATCTGCAAAGTCTAAAATTAACTCTCAGATATTTTCATCTCGATTGTTTGATGGATTTTAACTTTGATAAGTAATGATAGGAAAAGCAGGAAATCCATTAAGGAATAATTCTGCTCGTTGACAGTTTTTTATCTCCAATCTCATTTAATGAAAGTTAATTTTACTGTATATTTGCAAAATACAAAAAGCACTTTTCGATGATTCAAAGAATTCAAACCATATTTTTATTAATTGTAGGATTAGCTATGTTGGTATTTTTATTTGCCCCAATTTGGCAAAAGGTAGATTCCAGCTCTGGAGCTTCTTACACATTAACCGCTTTTTACCTTGAAATGGTCAGTGCTCCTGAAGATGGAGTGAAAAATGAGTTCGTGCCTTATGTAGTACCAGGAATTTTAGGTCTTTTGGCAGTCTGCATTGCTTTTATTGCCATTGGAATGTACAAAAAACGCATGCGACAAATCATGCTTTCTACATTAAATTCTATATTAATTGGTACTGCTTTAGGGCTTTCTGCCTATTGGGCAACCCAAGCAGAAGGCGAATTTCTTCCAGGAATCCAAGGGAATTACAGCTATGGTCTATTCTTACCAGCTATAGCTTTGGTGTTTAATTCTCTTGCTGTCAGATTTATCAGAAAAGATGAAAGATTGGTACGGTCTATGGACAGGTTGCGATAATTTTTGATTACCCTAAGCTAATTCCACAAAAATACTATGGTGCTAAAATATGATTTATTTACAGTGAAAAAATCGTAAGATAGTAAACTGTAGGTTTTTGCAAATCAAAAGTTAATACTTACTGCTTATGGGGGTTCAACTTATTTCATACCTTTGGTTTTAATTTCTTTTAGATTTATGAAGAAAATCAACAATCCAATATTATTAAGCGCTTTCCTAATGCTCATATCTGCCTTTTGGATGCAGTTGATGTCTCAAAATATCCAATCATACGATAGCACTTATACCATAAATAATAAAAACTATTTAGCCCAATACGAATATTATATTAGTCAAGGAGATACTATTTATAATGGTAAATTCGAGCTTTCTCAACAGTTTGATAGCCAAGAAGATATATATGAATATTTGGCCGTAGAAGGAAGCTTCATTGAAAACCGTGCAGATGAAACCTGGAAATTAACAGAGGGTTCCTTTGAAACAACTGGCGATGGTTTTTATAAAGATTACACCTATGCTTATAATGTGAATGGTCAGGAATTTATGGCTACAGGAAAGTTTATAGCAGGTAAAAAAACAGGCGTTTGGAAAATTTATGAATGGGCAATTAGAGATTCGGAAATTACTGACACCACCTTATTCGCCAATATCAATTTTGAAAAAAATAAAGCAAAAGGAAATTTCAATCTGCGGATTGAAAACGATATGCTGGAAGGAAATCTTGGGAGTGGTGAATTAACAAAAGGCACATGGGCTTTTTACAGATTAAATAGTGGAGGCAAAAAATTATTAAAAGAATGGGTATTTGAAGACAATACTTTAAAAGCTATGCGTCTTCACCGAGAAGATTCAGTTCAGGAAATTAAAATTAAGGCTCCTGAAACAGATAACCTATCTGAAGAAATCATTCCCTTGGATGAGGAATTCTTGGAACTCATTGAACTCAAAGCGAGAATTTTTAATAATGAATTGCTAGAAAAATATAAGGAGGAAGATAAAATCAGCAATCTTTATTTCACTTTAATAGAGCAGTTGGATTTAGTGGATGAAACTTTTTCTCCTATCACTAAAACGGATATAAAGCCTTCTATTGTTAGTAAACTAAAATCCTTGGCCTTAACAAAAAACGAAGAAGATTTGCTTTCGGAAATCAAGGAAAATCTTGAACTGAACAAAAAGAAAACCGAAGCTATTTTAAATAATCCACAGATCAATATTTCTAGTGTTTCAACAAATAAAGTGGCTGAGTTCAAGAAGGCCTTGGAAAACATCAATCGGTATTTTTTAATGCCAACATCTGAAATTATTTCCCTATACGAAGATAATCAACTTAAATTCTTTAACAGAGATAAACTAATCGCTTTTAAAATAGATCTTAAAGATGAATCTTCTTTGAATAATGTATTCAAAAAAGATACAATTTCTAACAATTACGAGATTGTTTCTGACCTCAGCTTTTTGTCAGATAATACCAAAAACAACCTATCAAAATTATCAAGTTTGATAAAAGCCCTTAAAGATGAAATAGATCAATTGGAATCCAATATTAAAGAACATTTAAATGAAGTTCAAAAAGAAGAAAAACTGGTAGAATTGGAGGAAGCTTTATTGGCTAAATATGAAAGAACGAAATATTTGGCTGATTCACTCATAACGGGTGAGCATGATAATTTTGCAGGAATAGATGTGGCTGATGCTATTATTGATTTTGCTGATAGAGAATTAGCAATCTATTCGAACTTACCCACACCAGAAGAAAAAATCCAAGCTATTGAACCTTTAATTAATTGCTTTAACCGAGCGGAAGAATTGATCTACACCATCCAAAAAGCACCGGAAAGTATTTATAAAATTAATGAGGCTTATACAAAAGAAGTTTTTAATCCTTATACTTTCACCAATATGGAGGAAAAATCAAAGCCACGCATTTACAAGGCATTTAATAAAATGTTATTGCCAGGTATTTTCCAAAATATGGAGAAGTTAAATTGCAATAATATGAGCGCTTTTCAAGCTAACTTCAAAATTTTATATGATGAAATGATAGAGGTGTTGAATGAGGAAAATACCAACAGAATGGAGAGAAAGGTGAAGCGGGCAAAAACTGCCGAAAAAGCAGCGGAAATATTAAATATGGAATTAAGCTTTTAATGGCATGAGAAAATTATTTTTAATCATATTTCTAAGTTCATGCTTTCATCTCAATGCTCAGGAATTAGAACCTGAATTTGAACCTATGGCCACTAATCTGTGGCTTAGTTCCTATAACAAATTTAGGATAGGGGATAAATTGTACTGGGCAGGTGAGATGCATTATAGGAGAATCGGGAGTTCATCCACTCCCTATGTGGATAGAATGGCTCAAATCTACAATCGCCACGGCCTCAACTATGTGGTATCTCCCAATTTCAACTTTACAGTTGGAGGTGTATTTCGATTGAATTTCACTCCGCAACCTGGCAACCCAGAATACGATCCGCTTTATATTGAACCAAGAATATGGCATCAATATTTGTTTGTTTTGCCTTTCCCAAGGTTTATGCTTTACAACAGAATTAGAATTGAGCACAGATGGAAAAGAGGTAGCAGAACCACGCAGGACGAATTCAAATTCGGGAATCGCTGGCGCTATAATTTTTATATGAAAATTCCAATTAACAATGACCAGTTGAAACCCGGTACTTTTTATGTTTCTCCGAGTATGGAACTCATCATGCAAAGCGGTAAAAATGTAGTGGGGAGTTTCGTGGAAGATTTAAGACTTTACGGAAATGTAGGGTACATTGCTAGCCCAAGGGTTTCTAGTTCTTTAGGAGTTATGTACACCACAGGTCAAGATTTAAATGACCCTACTTTATACAGAAGAAGGCTTATCCTAAGGTTAAGTACTTATATTTCATTAGATTTTAGAAAAGAAGAACAAAAAATACCTACCATAAAACTTTCAGATTAATCGATTATGGAAAAAGTAAAAAAAATATCATTCATCATATTTCCCATTATCATTATAGGTTTATTGATAGCCATCTTCTTCATAGGCAAAAGAAAAAACCATTTCAAAAAGCAAGCTCAAGAGAAAACGGAACAGCTTGAGAACCTGAAAAAACAAAATGAATTATACAGCCAAAAATCAAAAGCCGATGAACTTTTTATTGCAGGCGATTATGATAAAGCAATGGAAATCTATCTTCAAATTGAAGATTCAATAGAAGACAATAGCTTTATGAAGAGCCGGAAAGCTACCATTGCCCGATTTAATTCTTTGCGTTCCGAATTGGACAGCACCCAAAACATGAGCAATTCTCAATTGGCTAATATGGAGCGTGAAATGGATAATAAAATATCTGAGGTAGAGGAAGAGTATAAAGATAAAATTGAGGAATTGGAAAAAGAGTATAGCGCTAAAATAGCTTCCTTAAATAGAGCTATTGATCAAAAAAATAGACAAATTCAAAATAAAGCTGAGCTAGGTCGCTTAACTTTTTATAATGCCAATGGTACTAAAATCGCCTACTTCGGGGAGGTAAAATTTGGAAAAGCCAATGGTGAAGGGGTTGGTCATTACAGTTCAAATAGCGTTTATGATGGTGATTGGAAAAACAATATGAAGCATGGGAAAGGTACCTATAAATGGGTTGACGGTCATAAATACATAGGCGAATACCAAAATGATAAAAGAGAAGGCAAAGGCACCTACTTCTGGAATACGGGTGAAAAATATGAAGGAGAATGGAAAAATGATAAAAGAAATGGCCAAGGTACGCTCTATGACAAAGACGGTAATGTTAAATTAGAAGGCCAATGGAAAAATGATGAATTGGTACAGTAAAGCTTAATTAGGGACTTCTTGAAAAATACCACAAATCCCTCCAGCCTAATAAAATTTTAATCTGAGAGAGTGGGTAGGAGGACAAAAATGCGAGCCAGACGAGGATGTGGGTTGAAGCTTATTTTTGTCTTGATTTTTTCTTTCTTTTTGATCAAGCAAAAAGAAAAAATAGAAACTACAAAATATAATTTGGTGTTGAGTTTTATAAATAGCATCTAAACCCTCAAAATATGTAAAAACCCCTTGATTTAAGGGTTTCTACGTGATCGTATTTTATAAAAAGACCTTCTAAAGCTGTTTGAAAGCTGTTTTTAAGGCATATTTTATTTCTCAAGAGAACCCTAATTAATAATTATTAATTATTCCTCCCTTTTAATCATATTTAATACTTTTTCCATCTTAACCTTCCCATATAATTGAAATACCATAGAATAAGGAAGCTCTTCATTTTCTGCAAAGATATTATCGTATGATTGTAAAGGCACAAAGCTGTAATTAAACCTCCCTCCTATTGTGAAATCATCATTTATGTCATATTCCAACCCAAAAAGTGTAGCATAATCCATAGCGCTTACCTCTCCAAGTAAACTTAAATTTTGCTCCTGCCCGTCTTCGGAAAATTTATAATTCCCACCCAGAAATACAGAAGGTTGGATTCCCAAATTGATAGTGAATTTTTCATCTATCAGAATACCGAACATCAAAGCAAAATCAAAATAATATAAATTGATGTTTTTTTGATTTTGATTATCCCAATTCCAGGAGCCTTTTTGAGTAAATAAGGCTTCCATTTGCACGAAAAGCTTTTCCGTAGCGCCAAAATTTTTATAAACTCCAAGTTGCAAACCAGGTTTTAAACTAGAATTGCCCTGCCCGTTTATTGTAGAAACTGTCATACCACCTTTTAGACCATAATCTTGCGCTACTATTACGTTTGCACTTAGAAAAAGCCAAAAGAAAAGTAGTACTACAAAAGTTAAAACCTCTTTTATTCTCATAGGGAAATCCAAATAAATTTTAGATGATCGAGCTTAAGATCAATTTAAAGTGCAAATGTATAAATTATTGCTGAGCAAAAACCTTTTTCAAAATATCATTTACCCTAGCTGAAGGATTTTCTCTAATATCCTTTTCCTTTAAGGCTATTTTTTGAAACATGCCATCCAAGGCCCGTTCCGTAACAAATGAGGCTAAATCTTGCTCGTTTATAGGGCTCAACTTAAGCGCATTGATGATATCATTCCTTTCCACTTCATTATAGGTTTTCACAAATGAACTGTACAATTGCTCACTGCTTTTATTATAAACAATTGGGTCATCCAAAACCTTTTTGATCTCCGGTTTAAAAGCATTTACCAATTGAATGAAGGTTTTGCTTCTCAAATATTGAGTGGCTTCATCATCAGCACCTTTTAAAATATTGAATCCATCTTGAACAGTCATGGAAGTAATGGCATTTACAAAAATTGGTTTGGCTTTTACCACCGCTTTTTCTGCTGACCTATTTAAGCTTACAATCATATCTTCTTCAATATCCTTTATCAACTCATCGTAAACTTTTCTGCCCGCTGAAGATGATTTCAACTGTGCAATAGCTGTTTGTAATTCAGATGGTAACAATATTTTTATGGCCTGATCTCCCAAGTAACCATTTGATTTTGCCAACTGGTCCACTCCTGCTTTAGTTCCTACTTCCAAGGCTGACTTTAAACCTTGAATCACTTCCTTTTCAGTCAATTTATTGGTTTGGGTTGGATCTAAATCATAATCCTTAGCTACCTGTTTTAATGTTTCACAGGAATTAAAGATTGAAATACAAAAAATGGCAAAGAAAATTAAGCGAAACTTCTTCATAGTATGATATTTTTTCAGTTGATGCAATTTAAAGATTTTTTTTCTGCCAAGCTGACAGCAAAAGCATAATTAAATTTAAATGGAATAAGAATTGATACAGGGGAAGTGATTAAATCAAAACAGTAAATAAAATGCAAGAGAAAGGTAGTATTTCGATCCATTCGGAAAATATTTTCCCAATAATCAAGAAATTTTTATACTCTGACCATGAAGTATTCCTTCGTGAGTTGGTTTCCAATGCAGTGGATGCCACCCAAAAAATCAAAAGTCTTGGTACGCTAGGCGAATATGATGGCGATTTGGGCGATTTAAGCATCGAAATTAAAATCAATAAAAAGAAAAAGACTTTGCATGTCATCGATAAAGGGATCGGTATGACTGGCGAAGAAATCAAAAAATACATTAACCAAATCGCCTTTTCCGGTGCCACTGAATTTGTGGAAAAGTATAAGGAAAAGGGAGAAGGATCGGGTATCATCGGTCACTTCGGATTGGGTTTCTATTCTGCCTTTATGGTGGCGGATAAAGTGGAAATCAAATCTTTATCAAGAGAAAAAGATGCTACTCCTGCTCACTGGATTTGTGATGGAAGTACCGAATTTGAATTAACTGACGGTGACAAAAAGGAAAGAGGTTCTGAAATCATCTTGCACATCAATAAAGATTCAGAGGAATTTTTAGAAGAGCACAGAGTCAATGAAATTTTAACCAAATATTGCAAATTCTTGCCGGTGCCAATCATTTTTGGTGAAGAGGAAGAAACCATTAAAGAAGGTGAGGGAGATGATGCTAAAGAGAAGAAGATAACAAAGCCTAAAGTTATCAATAACACGACTCCTCTGTGGACAAAAGCACCTGCTGATTTAACAGACGAAGAATACAAAGATTTTTATAAAGAGCTTTATCCATTTAGTGAAGACCCATTATTCTGGATTCATTTGAATGTGGATTATCCGTTCAACTTGACAGGAATTTTATACTTCCCTAAAATCAAGAATGACTTTGATATTCAGAAAAATAAAATCCAACTCTATTCTCGTCAGGTATTCATTACGGATGAAGTTAAAGATGTTGTTCCTGAATTCTTGATGTTGATGCACGGGGTTATCGATTCTCCGGATATTCCATTAAATGTATCGAGAAGTTACTTACAATCAGATAGTAATGTAAAGAAAATCAACAACCACATTACCAAGAAAGTGGCTGATAAGCTGGCTGAGCTTTATAAAAATGACAGAAAATCATTCGAAGAAAAGTGGGAAAGCATTGGCTTATTTGTGAAGTATGGTATGATGAGTGATGATAAGTTCTATGACAAAGCGAAAAAATTCTGCTTATTAAAAAGCATAGAGCAAGACAAATATTTCACGCTAGATGAGTATAAAGAAAGCATTGCTGGAAATCAGACAGATAAAGATGGAAATGTAACGATTCTTTATGCCACTAATCCAGATAAGCAAGATGCTTATATCACATCAGCACAGAAAAAAGGCTATGATGTGGTTATTTTGGACAGCCCAATTGATAGCCATTTCATCAATCAGCTTGAGCAGAAATTAGAGAAAACCAATATGAAGCGAGTGGATGCTGACATCGTGGACAAATTGATTGATAAAGACGAGAAAGCAGAAAGCGTATTGTCTGATGATGAAAAAGAAAAGCTGAAAAAGGTTTTTGAAGAGGCGATCAATAATTCATCTATGACGGTGGCTGTAGAAGCTTTATCTCCGGATGAATTGCCTGTTTCTTTAACTATGCCTGAGTTTATGCGCAGAATGAAGGATATGCAACAAACGGGTGGCGGAATGCCTTTCATGGGTGGAATGCCAGATCAGTATAATTTAACCATCAATGCTAATCATAAAATGGCTTCCAAAATATTGAAAGCTGAAAGTGAAGAAGCGCAAAAGAATATTGCCAAGCAGAATTATGATTTAGCATTACTATCTCAAAACATGCTGAACGGTAAAGATTTAACCAACTTTATCAGCAGAAGTGTGGAGATGATGGAGAAGTGATTAGTTAGTAATTAATATTTGGTTAATTAGTAATTATTAAGCTTACTTTGTCAGCTTCAAAATAGAGGGATGAAGCTTGTCAGGTTTACTTAAATTATATATCACAGATTCCGGTCGGTGTGCCACCGACCGGGGTAGAGTGTCTCTACAAATGTATCTAAAAGAAAGGAGTTTTATACCTCAATTGCCTTACTGCTTGTGAAGACACAAGCAGTGGCAAAAATCATAATTATTAATTCCCGAATTATTAATAATTAATTAAAAATATAGAGACAGCCCGGAATTTTCAATAACTTCGGGCTGTTTTCGTTTAGCACAATATGAAGAAATACTTACTCATATCGGTTTTATTCATCAGTTTGCCTTTAGTCTTACTGGCTCAGGAAGAAGAAATCCCCAATGATACTGTACCGACTCCATCCGATACTATCAAAAAAACCTTTCAGTTTTTGGATGGTGCACCCGTAACCATTGATTTGGATACGGAGGAAGAGGAAGAAGAGGATGAAAAAGAAAAAAAGAAGGAAAAGAAAAAACGTAATTTCTATTACGGCAAAAAAGTACGAAAAAATTATACGATTTCGGGATATGGAAACAATGTAACCCGCGAGCTTTTCAATTACCTTAAAAAAGAATATGTGGAGCCAGATCCTTATGTTCGGGATTTTTACTGGTATGACTTTCAACGAAAGGAAATAAGAAGCACTAAAAATGCTGATCCAAAATTTGCCGGCATTCTACACGGGCCTTATGAAAAAATGAAAGATGAACAGGTCATCGAAAAAGGTATGTTCTGGAATGGTCTCAAGCATGGCAGATGGATGCGATATGATAATAACGGTATCCTAATGGACAAACTGACCTATTTTAAAGGCTGGCCAATCGATTCTAAAATTACTTATTATGATGAAGAAAAAAGGGAGCATGTAAAAGAAGTAATCCCTATTGAGCATGGTGAAAAGGAAGGTACTTATCTCTATTTTCACAAAAACGGACAAGTAGCCGTACAAGGAGAATATAGATTTGATCAAAAAGTGGGACTTTGGGCTGAGTATTATGATCAAAGGAGAAGAAGGAAGAAAACTATTCAATATGGTCGAGATCCTTTTGATAAAGACTTTGAGCCTTATATTAACCAAGAATGGGATGCAAAAGGCAAATTAGTATATGATAGAGAGCAGTGGAACCGTAAATTTGCATCCAAATGATCAAGAATTTATTGTTAGTTGGATTGGGCGGTGGATTAGGAAGTATTGCCAGATATGCCACTTCTCAATTTACCCATAAATACCTGTCCCATTTTCTACCCTATGGTACTTTAATAGCTAATATTTTAGGCTCTTTACTTATTGGTATTTTATTAGGCTATTTGATTGAGAATCCATCCCAAAATTTCAAATTATTGCTTGTAACTGGTTTTTGTGGTGGCTATACCACCTTTTCAACTTTTACTTATGAAAATTTTAGCTATCTCCAAAACGGTCAGATCGGGATGTTTCTGCTTTATGCTTTAGGCAGTATTGCAGTGGGTTTATTGGCTGTTTTTGTGGGCTTTAGTTTAGTGAAAATATTTTAATAGAAGTCTTCATAATAGGATGAAAAAAACTTTTCCAAAGTATAATACTTTGGAAAAATTAAGAAAGTCCTAATTAGAACTAGCCCCCTTTTCTTCTCCTTCCTTCTCAGGCAGGAGTTTATTCAACCGTTCCAATTCCGCTTTTATCTCTTCATTTTCAGGATTAAGGGAAATCGCCTTTTCATATGCTTTTACTGCTTCTGAATAATTCTCCATTTCAGTCAGCAGTTCAGCATAGGCTTTGTGAGTCCACCAATTTCCAGGATAGTAATAGGTGTTGAATTGAAAAACCAACAATGCCTCTTTTTTCCGATCTGAAGTAGAAAGCACTCTTCCCAACGTATTTAGCTCAGCATATCGACCTACTTTGTAATAAGCAGTTCTGTAGATATTATTAATATCCTTATAGATTTCCTCCATACTCATGCTATCAAAAAGCTGTAGCATATAATTGGCTCCGGCATAATTGGGCGCTGATGGGTATCCCAAGGCAATTTGGGCAACATCTGTAAACAGATCAGTACTGGGTGATTCTACAATTCTCGCATATTCTTTACCGTCTTCCTTAAAGATAAAAGTAGGAACACGATGGATATTCAATCCCTCCTCTTCCCTATTGGGACCTTGTTTGTATTGTTCACCAGAGCCATAAAGTGCAGTAAATTTAAGTTGATCCCTGCTCAAACCCAGTTCATCCCACAACTTTAAAAATCGAGGTACCCATTCTTGACTATCTCCACACCAAGTACCCAAGTAAATATCCACTTGGTCATTTTTTAGGTTTTGGATCCAATCATAATTCGCTTCTTCAACTGAGAAATTGTCATAATTTTCATTGTACCAACTAGAATAGGTAGTGTCTTCTTTTAAATAATCAATTGGGAATTCTCCCCATATATGTTTATCACCTTCTTCTGTATTGTAAAATTGAATTTCTTGAGCTTGAGAGGTACTAAAAGTGAATATGGAGGTAATGATAAGGCTTAATAGTTTCTTCATAATTTTTTTAAGGGATATAATAAAAATGATTTAAAAATACCAAAGTAACTATAAATAACTGATAAAGTAATTGATTATTGTGAAAAAGTATTTTTATGATGATTTTTGGTGGCTATGATTTGCTTTCTACATTTCACTATTTTATCGCTCTGCAGTCCGAGTTTACTTAATCGATCCACAGCAATTTCAGCACTTTTTTCTTCATTATCTTTACTTTTAATATCATAAATGATGTCATGATAGAAAATAGAGAATAAAATGGTATCAAGGTCTTTGATTTTGTCCTTGTATTTGAATGCATTATCAATCATGGATTCCAAATGAGTTATATTGTGATAATGCCGATAGCTATTGGAGTAAGCATTTTCAATCTCCTGCCACAGTTCTTCCCCCAACTCGATATTGTCAGTATATTTTGATGTCAGAGAATTCCAAGTGGATTTAAAGTTATCAAGATTTTTCAATGAAATATAATGGTTTTGTGAAATGAAACGTTTTGAAAGGGAGTTGGGATCTATAATTCGTTGCATTATAGTAAACCCTGTTAAAATTCCCCCATATGTTTCATGACCGCATGAGAGTGAGGGTTAGTATTTATATCTAAAAACATAATTTCCATAACAAATATCATATCCTGGGTCAATTCCGAAATAGTAAGTTCTTTTTTCAACCAATTTGTAACCCACATAATCATTTTCTTCAATAATATTATCTCCGTCTTTGACTTGAATTAATCTATTTTGTGAATCATAGCTGTATATTTTTAAATACAATAATCCTCACGATTTATTCTCCTTCTTTTCTTCAATTAATAAATCTCCTGAATATTTATAATAAGTAAAATGGTGTTGTTCTCCATTTTTGGTATAATCAATTTTAGTTACAACCTTGCCGTTTTTGTACTCATATGTGTTAAATCCACCCCAATATTCCCACTCTTTTACTAATTGGTTATTTTCATATTCTCTTGGAGCTTCACTTTCACTTTGATTTGTTATTTGCCCGTCAATATCATAGTAGGTGGATTTATATAAGATATTGATCAATAGGTTGTCCTCATTGTAAAGAAAAGTCTTCTCTGTTTTTCTCAAGTCAGATATATAAATTTCTGATACCATCTGATTATCTGAATTATAGTCAAAAGTCGTTTTGCTATGTTTTTCTCCATTTAGAAATAAGGTTTCTTTTATGAGATTATCATTTTCATACTCGTACTCCACTAGTCTTAACGTATCATCTATTGAGGCTTGACAGGAGACTATCATAAGACTTGGATTATCTATTTCGGCAGGAATCAATAAATCATCATCTTTAGAACAAGATGAAAAAATCAAGAAAAGTGATGCTATCATTAAAAAATTTCTCATTTCAATCTTATGATTATTTACAGATTTGGGGTTTACTTTACGCCACTGTATAAATTCGTGGCTGATTAAAAGTATAAAAATTTTGCATTAACTACCGAGGCAATCCGCAAGTAAATAAAGAAACAATATACTACTAACAGCCATGATTTGTACAGGATGTTATACTTCTTATTTACTTAGTTCAGTTTTGGAAGTAGAGCTCCAGTACATCATTAATACTATTCTCATAGCTTTGCTTCACGCCTATATATGTTGTTTTAGAAAAATCTGTTTTGTATTCATGCGGTAAACTTAGTGTATCACGGCCTCCCATAGTTTCCCCAAAGTAATATGAAGCAACAAATGAAATGTCAGATTCATCAGTTGGAATATTTTCAACTTCAATTTCTATTACATGAAAATTTTTCTCAAAGAAATCATAGTCGATGTGTAAAATTTTGCCATCGTTTACAATTATTAGCCAGTCAGTTTCGTCAATAACTTTATTAGATATTTTTTCAACCTCATCCTTTAATTTATTTAATTTTTGTCGAGATATTCTAATATCTTTAGTGATAATTCTTTCACCATTTACTTTATAGTGAGTAAGATAAATTTGTCTTAAACTGTCGTAATTTTTTTGTTTTTTCCAATTGCTCAGCATTAAATTCATCATAGTTTCATATTCATCAATATAATCAGACGTAGCTAGACAATATACATAATCTGAATGGGGAATTAATTCATACCTTTTGGTTTTTTCACTATAAAAATGCGCCCCTATTTTATCACCTCTTATGCTGTAATGCACTTCATTAGGTACATCAGTATTTTTGGTAATGGTAAGATTTAAACAACTATCTAAGTCAATTTTCTGAATGCGAACGGAATCGTCATTTGTTGTATAGAATCGAGTAAGCTGTTTTTTGGATAATAATACAAAACGGTCATCAAAGGTCTCAAAAGTGGGAAATAATTGTTTGTATCGATAATTTATCATTATGATACTATCATCATCTTGAAGGAGATTCGTGCTTTTGATTCTATTCAATATAATTTCAGGAATTTCTTCCTTGTCCTCAGTGAAATTTTCAATATCCATAGTACAAGAGATAACTAGTATTTGAATTAATATTATTACTGGAAACTTTCTCATATTAAGATATTAGTTTTGTTAAGGTTTGCATTTAAAGCAATGAAGTATAACACCACTGTATAAATTCTTGGCTGATTAAAAGTATAAAAATTTCAGTTAACTACCGAGGAAATCCGCAGGATTGGCTTATTAAATTAAGTCTCACCAATAAGGCAATCCTGCGGATTGCCGGGCTATCTACAAAGAGTAAAAGCCAAAATAACCTACTAACAGCCATGATTTATGACAGAATGTTTATACCTTACTCTCCGAAAAATTTGTACTCTATTTGTAGTTCTCCGTCAATACTGTCAGTTCTTGGCTCAAATGTTAAGAAGCACAGTGTTGAGTACCAATCAGATCTATATCTATAATCCACAATTCCAGGAGACAATTTTTCAGTTCTATAGATAGCTGAGTCGTTCGTTCCAAAAGAAAAAGTTAGGCTGTCGGAAATGTAGCCGTGCAATTCAATTAGAAGCCCATGTATTTGTTTTTGGTCATTTCGAGCTTGGATTTCGATGTTTTGGGTTCTAGAGAGTTCTTCAAGTAGTTCTGTTCTAGATGAAGTTGGTTCCATACCGATTATAAAAAAGAAGTACAGATATCCTAAGATAGCAAGTAATCCAAGTACAACTAGTAGAGAGATAAGGATTGGAATAGGTCTTTTCATGGGAATATGGCATCCAACGCAAAGCTAAAATGCGTTTGCTACACTTCGCTGGTGAAATACTAAAGTAGCGAAGCCAAACCATAACCACAATTATTGTAAGAAAAAAGAAGAAAACCTTCCTGAATGCTTGACCTAAATCTAAATGAAATAATCAGTTTGGCTTTGTGGAGAATTCTCTACACACTTTGCTAGAAGCAGTAAGCAAATGCATTTTTAGCAAATGTTAGAGTGATTTTTATTTCCACCATTGCCTGTTTTCTGTTTTTCTAGCACCCTCTATATCCATTTTATCTGGAGTTCCTCCGTTAGCTATCAGGAAGATAATCCATCCATTTGAAGCGTATTTATCAGCTGGACGAAATTCGCTTGTTCCTACATCCAAGTCCCCAGATAAAGGTATTCTGCTGTCACCCCAATTTGCTATTAAATGTTTATCACTGCCATATTCAGTCCAGGTACCAGCAAATTGATTATTATTGTACATTGCAGAGACACTCCATAAGTCGTTATAAGCCAATTGCCCAATTTCATCTTTATACCAATTGGTAGTGAATCGACCAGTAAAAATTCCAGCATGTGATGATGCCTGATTCTCAAAGAATTTATATTCCCCAGCAAGAATTCCCTTATTGCCAGAGGGATAGTCTTCAGAAATGAAGTAATACGATTCCTTAATCCTTATTGTGCCTTGAAACTCACAAATATTATCATTTACCATGCTTTTTCCATAAACTAAGTATTCAAAAGGTTCAAATGGGTTTTTAATAATTGATAGGAATTTTATATGTAGTCGGAGATAATTCTTACCGATAAAGCCCAAACGTCTTTCGGTTGGATTGTTCAGCCAGAAACTACTGAGATTCATGGTTTTTAGCTCTTCTAAATTCGGTTCTGTAGTTTTATATTCGCTATCAAGATAGATTATATCATCATAATCTGATAATCCTTGGCTATAACAAGTAAAAGATACGATCGAAAAGAATATTAAAATTAATATGAGTCTCATTTGATTGTTGGTTCTGGATCCATTATTCACTCTAAAACTGAATACAGTCACCCCCCGGTAACTATATATCTATTATATCCTTGGTAATCTACTGAATTAATAGTTAATAAAAAACCTTTTAAATTGACTTAAGACCAAGACCAAAGGCTGTAACCGTAGATTTAAAATAAAAAACTAGTAGCCGTGAAAAAGCTTCAATCCAAACAAATATTACGCCATCACCTCAAAATATATAACTTCCCGTAGCCTTTGGTAAAAGCTTTATCCCCAGCGGTAGCACGTTGTTCCATAAAGGCTCCGTCTTTTCTCACTAACACCCTGTAGAGGTAAACGCCATTGGCTAATCTATCGCCAAACTCGTCTTTTCCATCCCAGGCATAATCGGTTATATTGTTTCCTATATGAATAGGGCCTATTTCATCTTGTAAAATTTCTCTAACCACTCGGCCGGTAACGGTTAAAATCTGAATTTTAATTTCTTGCGGTAAATCGGTTCCAGTCAGTGTAAACACAAATCGGGTGCTGGTAGAAAACGGATTGGGATAGGGATAAAAATTAGTGATGGTGGAGGCATTCACTACTTCAAAGCGTACTTTATAGGGTTCTTCTCCTGCTATATTTTCGCTGGCATCTGTGGCATTCACGCTTAACTGATAATTTCCATCCTCCAGGCCATCGGGTTGATAATTGACCGTAAAAGGATTGTCTTCGCTGGCCGGAATCCATTCTATATTGGAATTGGAAAAATTGATTCTTTCACTTACGCATTCTTCACAATCCCTTCTCAATCGAATTTCAACTCCTGCGGTATCCGTTTTATTGATTAATGTATTTTCATCCTTCAATTTAATTTGAATGTAAGGACGGGGAGAAACAATATCACCATCCAAAATGGTGATGCCATCGAAAGTGACCTCTACCAATGGTGGTAAGGAATCTTTCTTCACGGTAAATAAGCGATTATAATTAAGCAAGTTATTAGTAAACCGCTTTTCATTAAAAGGGTTATTGAAATTCAAATTGATAGCCAAATCGTTTTCCCCCACTTTTCCTCGGGTATTGACGGATATCGAAAAACTGGTGTCCGACTTTGCCTGAAGTGCAGTAATTTGTAGATCCTCATTAAAGAAGGTTCTCGATTCCCTATTGAACACTTGTCTTCTATAGGTGATGGGTTTATCAAACGCATTGGGCGTTACATTAAATACTTGGAAAGATTTTGTAAACTCCTCTCCTTCTGCTAGTTCATTATCTTGGCGAGCATTTTCAGTTGTAGGTATCAATACTGCATCCGGAACTTCTTCAAAAACCACCTGCCAAGCCGATAGTTCGGATGGAAATAGGTTATCAGGGTCGGAAAGTGTTATTCTAAGGCGTAATTGTGGAAAACGCCTTGCATCAACAGAGGAAATATCCAATGGCAAAGTAGCATCTGAAAACAATAAACTCTGATTATTTAAAGTATCGATTCCAAAAACATCCAATTTAATATCATCTGTGGCCTCTACATTGGCAAAAACTGCATTAATAGAGTTCCATGATTTGGCTGGACCGATTATTCTTGAAAGAATAGTGCCGGATTCAAAACGGGCCTCAATAAGGTCATCTAACAACAATGTTTGATCTGAAGTAGGTACAGATGATGATGCATCAGCAACAATTTCGGTTCCATTACCGGTCCCTGCTCCTTTTCTACCCAGCAATATATAAGGTTCTCCATTTTGTAAATTATCAATAGCGGAAGCAGTGGCTCCCAGATCTAATAATTCTGCTCTGTTATTAGCACGGAGTACATTCCAAGCCACACTATCATAAGTAGTGAGCAATACAAAATCCCCATCTGGCAGTTCATCATAATATTTCTTAAAATATTCAGCTGGCTGGTTTAATTGATTATTCCTGATTTGATTGATCACCTGAGGTCTAATTCCACATGAAAGAGGATCCAAAACATCAAACCCACCATCAGTCAGAATCACATAAGGCACTCCCGAAGATTTATCAAAAGCCACCAAATTGACCGTATTGATAGCACATGGTCCCAATTGACTACCGGATGTAGCATATTCATTTCCATCTATTCTTATGCTGATATTATCATTTTCGCTGTTGCTGGGAGCCTTGGCTTCCAGACTTAGCGTATTCTCCTCAAAGCTCCAATTGCTGTTATCGATTACCAATCCTTGAATACTATTCTGAAGAATTTGGGCTTCACTGCTTTGTTTCCACCCTTGTGTTATAGCCGTATTAAAAACAAAATTAGAAGTTGTCCATTCATCCAATTCGTCCGCCTGCGGATTGGCAAATTTTGTTCTCCAAAAATATACTTGGTCTTCATCTGTTAATAGTTCGACATCCCAATTGGCAATTACCCTTGCTGTGAGCCTTTCCGATTTTAAAAAGGGGCTGTTGAAGTTTTGGGTGGTATCAATCTCAAATAGAAAATCTCTTTTGGATGAATTTAAATCAATAGATTGAGCGGTTAAAGTAATATTCTGCGAATTAATAATTCCATCGTTATAAGGATATAAATTTAAGGTTGTACCAAGGGAAATGAAAAACTCGACCTGCGCAGTATTATTGTTTTCATCTATTTCCTTAATCTTGGCTGCTGGGTCAATGATCACTTCAAATACATTTTGCCCAAAGCTTTCGGGTCTGTCATTGATGACATTTACTTGAACAGTATCTTGAAAATAAACTGGCGCCACGTATTGGGTATCTTGTACAATGATATCACCATCGGGTAGCGTCCTTTTTACCAAAATAGCAATTGAATCTTCACTAGTAATGCCATAGTTTTTTATAATGACATCAATTCCAAATTCAGGCGTCAGTGCATCAATTTCATTTCCATCCAAAGAAACTACCTCCAAAGACTCATCCGTGATTTCATAATCTGGATTTTTGGCTGGAAACAATCTA
This sequence comes from Marivirga sp., assembly GCF_051117495.1. NCBI lineage: Bacteria > Pseudomonadati > Bacteroidota > Cytophagia > Cytophagales > Marivirgaceae > Marivirga > Marivirga sp. The sequence continues at coordinate 74,059 of NZ_JBNPEF010000003.1, forward strand.
TAAGCAGGATCGCACATCAAATTCATTTGCTGGGCTTGTGATAAATAAAGCGGGGCCGGATTGCTTCCAAAAATAGACAAATATTGATTGGTGATTTCTTTATGCACAATTCCAATAGGCTTATTAATCAAGCTTGAATCATTATATGCCTTTGCGAAAAATACATCGCTATAGCGCTTTAATTCATTGGAGAATCCAAGATAAGCATGTGCCAAAACCCCGGTAGCCCCTTTATTGGCAGTATTTACCCAATCTTCACCAAAGGTATCGGCATTTTTAGCTATTTGATAAAATGCGCCTGCATCACATCCATTAATCAAGATAAATGGATATTTCCCCTGATTTTCATAACCCAAACTTTGGTCGGAAACTTTTCCTATGTCTATATCAGCCGTATTGGGACTTGAATGACCGAAGAAAGTGATCAAGTTCAGTCCTTGGTTGACCTGATCGGCCACATTGATGAATTCCACTACTTGGGTAGTCTCTTTTGTGAGATTTGAATAATCTCCCCCTACAAATGGACTACTTTCAAAATTTGCAAAATCATTGATATAGTTGATAAACCTATTAACTTCCGAAAATGATACCCCACCGCTTAAATTAAGAAAATGCTTTCTTCTTAAATCATCAAATGGCCTAGATTCCATCTCCTTTACTTTATCCAAATAATTGGCCACTATTTGGCTATTATGCGCATTCAATCTTCCAAATGAAATAGACGCTCTGTTATTTTCCTGTAAATTAAACCCATATAAATTATCTGAACCGGGCGAACCTGCAGTGGGCACAAATTCATTATAAAGATTATCTGTAATCTCATTTCTTCTGTGATAATTATGGTACCAGTTCATTCCTTTACCAATGAGAAAAACCATTTCAGTCTTGGTATTCTGAACCAAATATTCCGTAAACCGATAAATGGCCATGGGAGAAATCTCTCCGTAGTTAAATTGATCATAGAGCCTTAAAATATTCACTGTCAAAGTATCATAGTCCCCACCCTCGGCCGAAGCCCTATAAGCCGTGTAGGCCCGTACAGGATTGCTGTATTCTCCACTTGCCTTCATCAACTCTGGATGGCTAATTACTACATAATCCGGATTGATATTACTCAAATTCCTAAAATTGACTTTCTCTATTTTAGGCGTTATAAAATTCTGGTTTTGAAGGTATATTTTAGTCTCATTGAATGTATTTTCAACCACCGTATTAATTTCTGCTCCCACTCGATTGGTACGCAATAATTCCGGCTCATTAAAATTATCAATCCTATACAAACGGGCACTACTGTTCGTATTGAAAAATCTTAGATAAGAAGAGCCCGATGGATTGGCATTTAAAGTAAATTGATTTCCAGATTCATTCTCCACATTGGGAGTTCTTTGATAATCCAATTTTATATAAGATGTAGAAATCCTGTCCGATCCTTCCGCTTGTGGAATTAGGCGAACGACCAAACTTCCATTGTTGTTAATATCAGACCATTCTAAATCTGCATTAAAAACTTCATACTCATAATTCTCAAAATTTACTGTGCCAATCGAACGCAAATTATTTTCTGTTGGCCCAACCAATATTTCCGTTTGATGTGGTCTCATATTCCGACCTTGAATGAGTACTTCCAGATTAGGGACTGGGGCTGATTGATTTGCTTGTCTGATATTGCTTACAGAAAAATTTGTGGTATTGGTAAAAGCGGAGCCCGTCCAGCCTTCTCCTAAATCAAATGCGGCATTATATATATCGTTTTGTGGATTATAGCGCTGACCTCTATCGCCATTATTAGTATATAGTTGAAGCCTTGATTGCTGAATGGATTCTTCTTCCGGTAAATTTTGGGTATTATTGATAATATTCCGCTCTATCATTCTTTTTCCCGTACTTCCATCCGATCTCCAGGTCAGAAAATATGCAGTAGTATCAGAAAAAAGATTGTAGTACTGATGGGCTTGATGATCCGGATTTTGATATAAAGGAGTATCTGATACCCCATCATTCGACTTTCCTAAAAATTGAATGGCATCTCCCTGATCAAGCCTCCCATCACTTTGTCCACTTACCCTGATCGAAATTTCCTCTCCTCTGTGATACATCCTAATGGCTCGAGCATCAATGGTGGATAATGGAAGACCTGCTTCTAACAAATCATTATAATCCAATTCAAAGGCAGCATTTGTGCCAACAGATATTTTATAGTAGGATTGATTGAAATTTATCCAAGACTGAGGATTTTGTGATTGAACAAAGTGTGCAAAAACAGAAAAAATAATTATTAATCCAGCTTTATTAAGTTTAAAACATAAAGGAAAGCTGTCTGGTTTGTTTTTTACTAAAATATTGAAGAACGCTACAATTTTAGTTTTATAATTTCTAGAAACCTGGCAGGCTTGAGCTGAGTCTGTAATATGATAAAGTAAGTCCAATATGATTTTAAAAATCTTATTTCTTCGCATTCCAATTAAAAATCATGGTGAAAACATGAGAATAAAGTGACTCAGAACTATTCCCTAGATCAGTGAAAGCATAATCAATCTGTAGGACTTTATATTTAAAACCAACCCCAATATTGGCCTGTCCATTCCATCTTTCCGTGCCGTTAAAATTCTTTATTTTTTGCAAATTATTACCTCCAAACCTTAGAAAAGCCATGTTATCATAAGCCAATTCTATACCAGCTCTTGGGTCAATGGAAAATTGATCCTCACTGATATAGGTGTTTCGCTCACCGTCAAAAGTAGCATCAACATTGACTTCCGCCATAATGGAAAATTTATAAGGTAGCTTTTGAGTATAAGCTGTTCCCAAAACCAATCTTGGCACCGCCATTTCAGTGGTGTTTTCAGGGATTTCATTATCAGTTTGAGTATAAATATCCTCAATCAGGGTTATGTTATGGTACCAAGTGGTGAAAGTTCCGGTTACATCTCGGGCTACTAAGCCTACGTCCAAATTCTTCCATTTGTAATGAGCACCCAAATCAAAGCCAAAGCCCCAAGCCTTGGCAAATTCACCTACTGTGCGGTGGATAACTTTTGCATTGGCACCAAATGAAAGCCCGTCCAAGAACTTTAAATTTCGAGCATAAGAAAACTGAAATGCATAATCCGCAGCAGAGAAAAAACGAATGTTATCATAATTCAAAGCCCCATTGGCATCATAAATAAAACGGGTATCGGGAATATCATCCACTCCGAAACGAATCAAAGAAAAGCCCATTTTGCTATCTTCGTCTATGGAAGTGGCAAAACCTATATAATCGTAGGCGGCAATTCCGGCAAAATATTCCGCATGCATCAAATCCAAAGAATGGTCAGACTGCAGGCTGTTTAATTTGGCTGGATTCCAGTATCCTGCAGCCGCTCCTTCAACTGAAGCAACAGTGGCTCCGCCCATCGCAAAAGCCCTAGCCCCTACTCCTATCGCCAAAAACTCATTGGCATATTTAGGCTTAGAAATCTGTGCTGAAACTTCAAACGAGAGCACTGATAAAAGAAATATATAAAGCAGTTTTTGCATCAATTCATTTAAATCCAATCAATTATCAAAATTAACAAATATCCTGTGAAAATAATGTCATTCTCCTTCTATTATAGTTTTAAAAAAACTAAAAGACCGACCTTTTCTAACTTGTCTATTTATTAAAATCTGTCAGGTTTCCCTATAATAAAGAGATAAAATGATAGTTCTTTTCACTATTATATCAGATAAAAACCTGACAGGATTCACCTCCACCTTCCTTAAAGTGTTTCCACCTAAACAACTGCTATCTTAGCTTATTTCACCTCACAGAAGCTTTCAGGTGAAAACACCTGAAAAAGGTTGCTAAAAAAATTATCGTATTGCAAACTTTTACTCTTATTGAGAAAATTATGGTGATAGATAAAAAGACACTTACAAAGTCCCTATAGAGACGAAATTATGGTAATCGAAAGCATTTGGCACCGTGCTAAAAGCCGTTAGGGGTGACATTACCCATGGCTTTTGGTCGGTGTGCCACCGACCTAGGTAGATTGCATGGAGGTGGCACACCAATTATTTTGGAAAGTTTTCAATTACATACTAAAATGGAAAAGGTAAGATTAGTACAATTTAACCTTTAAATAAAATGTTCAAAAACGTACACTTCTTCAATTAAATTGACCTCTAATGAACGAATTGAGCAATATTTATGAATCTCAAATTTGATACTTAAAAATAATATAATCCGGCTTAAAACAATTTAAAGATAGATTTTAAGTGAAAAGGCAAGTCTTCAATCATCATCAAACTGAAAATGGTACATATCTTGGCATAGCATCATAAGAAATGGCATGAAAGCCATTATTATTCACTAATTAAAGGATAATTTTATGATAGCAGAAAAGATAAAAGCACAATTACGAACCGGGGTTCTGGAGTATTGTGTAATGCAGATTTTAAGGAGAGGTGAAGTGTATGCCTCTGATATCATCGATGAGCTTTTAGAAGAAGACCTCATCAAGGTGGAAGGCATTATTTACCCTTTATTAATGCGTTTGAAACAAGAAAATTTAGTCCAGTATGAATGGACGGAAGCACAAAGCGGACTGCCCAAAAAACATTATCAATTGACAGATAGCGGGGAGAATACCATTAAGGCATTGGATGAAACTTGGAGTGGGATCAATAAATCTGCCAGAAGGATCAAAAAAAAGACCGAGGAGCAATTGAAATCATCTAAAGAAGAAAAATAATTGGCAATTAATTTCTCATTCAAATTAATCTAAAAAAATCTTAATTTTAAAGCAATGAAAAAGAATATAAGTATAAATATAGGAGGCATAATATTCCACATAGAGGAAGATGGCTTTGACAAGCTTAAAAACTATTTGGATGCCATCAACCGTTATTTTTCTGATTTTAAGGATAGTCAGGAAATCATTAATGACATTGAAAACCGCATAGCAGAAATTTTTCTAGCTAAATTGAAGGATGACAAGCAAGTCATTGAGCTGGAGGACGTAAATGCTTTGATGGTTACTTTAGGTAGTATAGAAGATTTCCAAAAAGCAGAAGAAAAAGATGAAGCTTTTGAGGAAAAAACCGAGGAGAGCCATCAAAGTCAGGAACCAACTGGAACCAAAAGATTATACCGTGATACTAAAAGATATATTTTTGGTGGTGTAGCGGCAGGAATCGCACATTATTTCAATATAGATGTATTATGGATAAGGCTTTTATTTATCTTGGGATTTATCGGCTTGTTCCCTTTTCATCCAACTTCAGCCGTTATTTTAATTGCTTACATAGTGATGTGGATTTTCTTACCAGCAAATCCTGAATTAAAGGAGGATGAAAAAGTAAAAAAGCTTTATAGAAGTCAGGAAAACAAGGTAATTGGTGGTGTAGCCCGTGGTTTGGCCGCTTATTTCGGAACTGATGTAGCGGTAATCAGAATTTTATTTGTGTTATCACTAATTCCGGGCGGAGCTGGCTTAATTATCTATTTGGTGCTTTGGTTTATAACGCCAACTGCCAAAACGGTAACTGAGAAAATGCAAATGGAAGGTACGCCCATTACCCTAAGCAATATTGAAAAGAATATCAAAAGTAGTCTAAAGGTGGAGAATGGAGAAGAAACAACCTTAGTGAAAATATTATTGTTCCCTTTCCGATTGATAGCCATAGTTTTAAATGGATTGGCAAAAGCTTTAGGACCAGTTTTAAATTTCATAGTGGAAGCTGCAAGGGTTGTATTAGGTATAATATTGAGTTTGTTTGGATTAGGACTAGGTGTTACGGTTATAATTCTATTATTTGTTTCGCAGGGAATCTGGTTTGAATCCAGTAATATTAACTTTTTCGATATTCCAAACGAACTGATAGCCAATACTTTTTCATTAGAATTAGTACTTATCAGTTTCTTATTCTTAATTATACCTGCACTATTCGTGATGATTTCTGGGATAAGTGTAATGGCGCGCAAATGGTTGATGAACAGAACAGTTGCTTTTTCTTTACTGGCTGTTTGGTTTTTAAGCTTAATAGCTGCTGCAATAATAATCCCTACAACTGCCATGAATTTCAGAAATGACGGTGAGGTATTTGAAACCTATGAATATGAATTACAGGATAAAGTAGCCGTATTAAAATTAAAGGAAGTGGGATTCGAGGATTATGATGTTACAAATCTTAAAATCAGAGGTTATGATGGTGATAAAATAAAACTGGAGAAAAGATACAGGGCACAAGGCACTAGTAGAATTGATGCGGAGAAGAATGCAAAGATGACTTACCACAATGTGGAATTAAAAAATGATAGCATTTTATGGTTTGATTCCAACATTCAATTCTTGGAAGATGCGGCTTTTAGGGCGCAGAGCTTAAATATGATTTTGTATGTTCCTTATGGGCAAGAATTTGAAATGCATAGGAAAATGCGCCATATCCTTCGAAATACCATTTATATAAATGGTTATAATGTAGGTCAAATTCATAATAACCGTTGGGTTTTCGAAGAAAATGAAGGATTGAATTGCTTGACTTGCTCAAATGAAAAATCAAGCAGTGGAGTTTATAATCGCACTGATTCAGATCAATTTTTTGCCACGCCCTTCTACTTTTCAAGTGACGCCTATGTGCGAACTTATGACATTGTAGATTTTAGTAAAGTTTCGGTTGCCACCGGAATATTTGTTGAAATCAGACAAGGGAAAGGCTATGATTTCCAAGTAGTGGCTGAAGATGAAGAGGATTTAGAAGAATTTAGGTTTGAAGTAAAAAATGAAAGACTGAAAATCTATTTCGATAAAAAAGACTGGGACTGGGATTTGTTCTCCGGTGATTCTTGGAACTGGAAAGGAAATATTCCAGAAGTAAAATGTATCATCACCATGCCCGATTTGAAGGATTTAGAAGCATCCTCAGCATCTAATGTACATGTTCTAGGATTTAAAGGTGATAAACTAAATTTGGATGTGAGTTCCGCTGCAAAAGTATATGCAGATATTAATTATAATATTTTGAACCTAGAAGTGTCAAGTGCTTCTAAAGCAAATTTGAAAGGACGTGCTAATACCATGGATTTGGATATAAGCAGCGCTGCTAAAGTGGAAGCATTCGACCTCATGGTGAAAAATGCAGAAGTAGATGCTTCTAGTGCTTCTAAAGCGGATATTCACGTTACCGGATTTTTGGATGCAAGTGCGAGCAGTGCTTCGAAAATAACTTATCAAGGTAGCCCAAGATTGGAAAGCAACAGCAGCAGTGGGGCAAAAATTTCATCTGATTAAATTCTAAACATAATTCATGCCTTGGCCTAGGGTCATGGCATGAATTCAATTTCCATTTTACTTCAGTCGCTTTCTGTAAATGGCTCTTCCCTTTCTTTCTCCTAAGGAAAATAGATTATAAATATAATTGTCATAAACTCTAGATTTACTAAATCTAAAATCCCCTTTTAAATCGATTTTCTCAAAATGAAAGTTTTTCTCTACTGATTTAATCTGATAAAGATTATTTCTAAATACTAAATACATTTTATTATTTACAGGATCTCTTCTGAGTAATGCCCCTCCAAAATGTGTGGATTTATTTTTACTGAAATCTGATAGATCCTTCTCAGCAAGCTGATGCCCACTGAAATCAAACACCGAAAACTTGCTTTTAAAATTATCAACTAAAATTATCTTATCTTCAAAAATTTCCAGCTCGACTCTCTCTGCCTTATATGAATAGGTCAAATAATCACTTTTCACTTTTGTCGTATAAAGCGTAGAAAGATTTTTCTCATCTAACCCCAATTGAATCTCTACCTTCTGAAAACCATTTTCTTTATCCAAGCTTGCAAAACTGTAAATTGTATAAAAACCATAATGCCAATACTTTTGAAAAAATTCTCCATTACTCCTTTTCCTGAAGTTTTTCCATCTGCTCTTTTTCTTTATTCTTTCCTTTTCTGGTATTATTCTACACTCAAATTTGGGGATTGGTGCAAAAACCACATTTTCTTCATCAAGATATAATTTCGGAGTCAGGGGCATGTTTTCATTCCCTGAAATATTTTTAGTCTTTTCAATCAACCTCTCCTTATTTAAGAAATGAATATTATAATCATATTCTTTAGTTGAAGCTATAACAAGATTCTCTTTGTGGATTATATAGTCAAAGAATTTTATATCATCATTTGAATAGTATAATTCCCAGCCATTATTTCTAAAAAATTCCTTTTTATCCTCATCAATAAATGATAAATAAGCATCTTGTGCTTTTAAACTAAATGAATTTAAAGAGTATAGGATGGCAATTAGAATTATTTTCTTCATTTACCGCAAGTTTTGAATTAAAATTGATAGTTTGCTACTATCCTACAAAACAATAGGAAAATTTTAAATATCTATGGATGTAAGAGTAAAGTTTTTAGGTGGGGCTCAATCCGTTACGGGTTCTAAATATTTATTAGAAGTTGATGATTTTAAAGTATTAATAGATTGTGGTCTTTTTCAAGGGCTGAAAGCACTAAGGCTCAGAAACTGGGAAGATTTCCCCATTGACGTAAAAGAAATTGATGCTATAGTACTAACCCATGCTCACCTAGACCATTCTGGTTATGTTCCTCGAATGATAAAACAAGGCTATAAAAAGAATGTCTTTTGCACTGAATCAACAGCCGATTTATTGGAAATCATGTGGATGGACTCCGCTAAATTACAAGAAGAGGAAGCTGAGTTTGCCAAGGAAAAAGGCTATTCTAAACATCAAAACCCTTTGGCACTCTATGATCAAAAAGATGCCGAAGCAGCTTTAAAAACAATAGTACCAAAACCGTTTAATAAAACGTTTGAATTAAATGAGCATATCAGCATTATCTTTCATCCTGCAGGGCATATTTTGGGTGCTGCTTCGGTAGAAGTAAACCTAAAAGGAGATAATCAAAAGAAAAATATTATTTTCAGCGGTGATTTAGGCAGAGAATCGGATCCGGTACTCTTTCCTCCCTCCACTTTCAAAAATTCTGATGTGCTATTTCTAGAATCCACTTATGGAGATAGAACAAATGAGGTAGCTAAAGTTCAGGATGAACTAAAGGAGCATATCCTCAATCATATAAATGAAGGGGTGATCATGATTCCTGCATTCACAGTGGGCAGAACTCAGAATTTGCTTTTCTACTTGCATGAATTAATGCGAACAGGACAAATTCCTCATATACCTGTATATTTGGACAGCCCTATGGCTATCAGTGTTACTCATTTATATAAAAAGTATTCAGAACAGCACCGCTTACATGAAAAGGATATTTTTGATTACAAAAACTTCCATTATGTTAAAGACCACCAACAATCGAAAACACTGGAAGCCTTGGAAAACCGCGCCATTATCATATCCGCTAGCGGCATGTTGACCGGAGGCAGGATATTGAGTCATCTTTTCAAAAGGCTTGGCAATAGAAATGATTTATTGCTCATGGTAGGCTTTCAAGCAGTGGGCACCCGAGGAAGAGATATTTTAGAAGGCAAAGAAAGCGTAAAAATTTATGGCGAAGAAGTCCCCATCAAATGTCATTTTGCCAAAATTGATGGTTTATCTGCCCATGCCGACCAAACAGAATTATTGAGCTGGTATGATCATTTCCAAGATCCCTTGAAATTTACTTTTTTGGTCCATGGTGAAATTGAAGCCATGCAAACGCTTAAAAGCAAATTAGAGGAAAAAGGAGCTCATAACGTTTTTATTCCTGATTATATGGAGTCTTTTGAGCTTTTTTCAGGGATTTGATTGCCTCAATAAGAAATCTTATTCCAATAAAAGTTTAGATTTACTGAAAAATTCCCTGTATTCATACGAAAAGGATAAATAAACTCTCCTTTAAAATTAATAGGCTCTGCAATAGAATTAATGGAAGCATCATATTGGACTTCCAATCCTAAATGCCAATATCGTGCTTCGGCCACTAAAACAAGATTATGATTAAAGGTTTTTATCGGATTTTGAATAATGGCTTCATTAGCAAAATCCAATAGCTTTTGATTGGTTGGTCTTGATAACCATCTTTCACTAGCATCATAAGGGAATATGCCCTCTTTATTTTTATGATACATATAATTTAATTCATAGCCCAAACTGAATCTATACTCAATTTTTCGTTTCACCACTAATGAGGGCATGACATTAAACAAATAGGACTGGTAAAGAGCAAAAAATGTTTTTCCGTTAGGTATCATGATCGCACCTGTTTCGGGAGGCGGATCATAATCCAATACAGTTAAAAAATAAACTTGATTATGCGTTTTCGCATTAAATCTCAAAGAAAGAAAATCATATTTTTCACTATTGATCTCCAAAAATAACCCACCTTGATTATATCCCCGACCATTATCTGAATGTAATCGTAAATCAACACCTTGATACCGACCACTAGTGTTTAAATCGGAATGATGAATTTTAAGCCCAACAGTAGCACCAAAATTTATTTGGGCTACGGCTATAAACGGTAGATTCAATAAAATAAGTATTATAATCCGTTTCATAATGCTAAACTTAGGAACCATTAAAACTTCTATGCCCTGATAATTCTAAGCCATTCAAAAAAATTGCTTGGATGACTCTTCCAGAAGATTAAAAAGGGTATGAATTTTAGTTATTCAAGGCTATATGAACTAAAAAATAAATTTAATAAACTAATTCTTTGAAACCCAAATATCATGATAAAAATCATCTAATAATCAAATTAAAATCATAGCTATCAATAAAAGTGACTAAAGTTACTAACCGACTGATTATCAGTACGTAATATTGTACAAAACTAAATTTTATTGAAGCTATGAAAATCGAACAAATCTACACAGGATGTCTAGCACATGCAGCATATTATATTGAAAATAATGGAGAAGCTGCCATTTTCGATCCTTTGAGAGAAGTGCAACCCTACATTGACAGAGCCACTAAGGACAAAGCTAAAATTAAGTACGTTTTTGAAACGCACTTTCATGCTGACTTTGTAAGCGGTCATTTGGACTTAGCCCAAAAAACAGGTGCCAAAATTGTATATGGCCCAACTGCTAAACCACAATTTGAAGCCATTGTAGCTCAGGATAATGATATTTTTGAAGTGGGTAATTACAAAATTAAAGTATTGCATACCCCTGGCCATACCATGGAAAGCACCACTTACCTTTTGATAGATGAGAATGGTGATGATCAAGGAATCATTACGGGTGATACTTTATTCATAGGAGATGTGGGAAGACCTGATCTGGCACAACATGTAATTGAAGACCTTACAGAAGAAAAATTAGCAGGACTTTTATATGATTCACTGCATAATAAAATTCTTCCTTTGGCCGATCATTTGATTGTCTATCCTAACCATGGTGCCGGAAGCGCTTGCGGTAAAAAAATGAGCAAAGAAACAACCGATACTTTAGGGCATCAAAAAGAAACCAATTATGCACTGCAGCCGATGGAAAAACAAGAGTTCATAAAGCAATTATTAACAGGTTTAACCCCTCCTCCGGGCTATTTCCCAAAGAATGTTTTAATGAATATTCAAGTCTATGAAAGCATAGATAAGGTAATGGAAAAAGCAAAGGTTCCTTTAAGCCCAGAAGCATTTGAGGCGGCCGCCAATGAAACGGGTGCATTGGTTTTGGATACCCGAAATGCTGAAGAATTTGCCAAGGGATTTATTCCCAACAGCATCAACATAGGATTGGATGGAAATTTTGCCATGTGGGTCGGTGAGATGATTCCTGATATCAAACAGAAAATATTGCTGGTTTGTGATGAAGGAAAAGAAGAAGAGGCCATGATTAGACTTTCCAGAGTAGGATATGATAATACCATCGGCTATTTGGACAGAGGATTTAATAATTGGAAATATGCTCATAAAGAAATTGATAAAGTCAATCGGATAGATGCGAGGGAATTAGCCAGCAAAATGAATAAATCACCATTAATTTTTGATGTGAGAAAGAAAAGCGAATTTGATTCTGAGCATGTTGTAGGCGCTCAAAATATCCCTTTAAATCAAATCAACTCGCATTTGGCCGAATTGCCTAAAGACAAGGCTTTTGTTTTACATTGTGCAGGCGGTTATAGAAGTATGTTGGCCGCTTCCATTTTAAAAGCCAGAGGTTGGGATAATTTCGTGGATGTAAGGGATGGTTTTAAAGGAATACAGGAAACGAATATCGCAGTGACAGAATACGTTTGTCCTACCACTTTGCTATAAATATAATTAAACAGAAAACTTCTATGGCAGGTGGTCACCTGCCATTTTTTTATATTTAAACTAAATATCCAAGTGGACACTTGAACCAGTGCGTGAATAGCGATTAGACGGTTAGAACCGTCCGACCGATAATTAGCCACTCTCTAGTCTAAGCGTCTCGCTTAGAATATGTGCTGACTAGGCAGCTATATCCCCAAAACCCCTTTCAATTTAGGATATCCTGTCTTACTTACCGGAATATGTTCTCCACTTTTCAGAATCACAATATGACTATCTTTTTTATAGGCTTCTATTTTAGTAATCTCGGCTATTTTGACAAGATACGAACGGTGGACTCTTACAAATACTTCAGAATCTAAATGCTGCTCAAAATAGCTTAAGGTTTTGTTTTTCAGAAACTTTCCTTCTTCCGTATGAATATTGACATAATCATCATTGGCTTCCAGATATTGAATATCGGCTGTTGGAATTATTTTAATATCATGTCGATCTTTCAAAACGATCCTACTTAAAATTTCCTTGGCATCTGAGGATTCACTATCTAGCAAAGTTTGAACGTTTTGGGCTTTTCCTGTTTGTTTAAATTTCTCTATTGCCTTATCAAATCTATCTTGAGAAAAGGGCTTCAGCAAATAATCCACTGCATGCACTTCAAATGCTTGCATGGCATACTCATCGAAAGCCGTAGTGAAAATTACGGAAGGAATTTCTTCCAATAACTCCAGCATTTCAAAACCACTGATCTTAGGCATTTGAACATCCAGAAAAATTAAATTGGGTTGATGATGTTTGATTGCTTTTATGCCTTCCAATCCGTCATGACAAATGGCCACCGTCTCAAAATCTTTAAATTTGGATAAATATTCTGCTACTAATTGGGTAGCCAAGGGTTCATCATCAATTATTATAGTCTTAATCATGAGATTTGAGGAATTAAAAGTTCAACTCTAAACTGTTGCGATGATGCGGTAGTTTTCAATAAATCATACCGCCCAAAAATGAGAAACAACCTTCTTCGGACAGCCTCTAAACCAAAGCCCGCACCTTTTGCCTGTCCTGCCTTAGGATCAAATGGATTTTCAATGGTGACATTAAGGTATTTTTCCTTCTTCTTAAAATGGACATGTATGGCGACCTCTCCCGTTAATCCATATAAACTGTGTTTAATAGCATTTTCCAATAAAGGTTGTACCATCAAATGTGGTAATTTCAAATCATCCACCCCATTCTCCTTTTCAAAATGTAATTGGAGCCGGTGTCCAAACCTTACTTTCTCAATATCAGTGAATAAGGTTAAAAATTGGATTTCTTCCTGAACTTTAATCCAATTATTGGCCTCCTTTTGGATAGTGCCCCTTAAAAAATCAGATAGTTGCAAAACCATTTCCCTAGCTTTATCTGGTTGGCTTTTCACTAATGAGCTGATAGAATTTAAGCTATTAAATAAAAAATGGGGTTGCAATTGCTGGCGAAGTTGGTAGAGTTCCGCTTCATCTGTCATTTTCTGCAATTTGGCTTCTCTCTCTTCTGCCTCTACTTGTTCCTGTAGCTTTCCTTGGAGATTTAGCAATAAGGAATAGGAAAGAAAAATCAGCAAGATGATAAATCCTCTCAGAACAAAAGCTTCATTAAGAAAAGTAATATTTTTAAAATTGGAAGGCACTACCCATTTTATTAAAAAATCTCCTGAATATAATATGAGCAAAGATAAGATGAGAGGGAAAACCACAAGCAAAACCTTATTGCCTTTGGTGGGTGTATAAAACTTGAAAATATTGTCAAGCAACATAAACCCAAATATGATAAGAGCACTAAATATAATGCTATCAATTAATGCGGAAGGGAAATCAATTCCATAATGCATCAATAAAAAAATGGATAAGCCAAGCCATACTAAAAGAATGGCTGACAGCTTTATCCACGATTTATTTTGATGACAAAAGAGTTGCAAAAACATTTCTAAATGTAGTAGGAAATATTAAGTAAAATTAAATATTATGAAAGAGAAACCTTGTAGATTTTTCTTTATATTATCTCTGCTATGATTAAATTTTAATGTTTTTAATCACAGTTGTTTGGGTGATAACACCTAAACATGGGGGACTTGTGCTCAAATTGTGATTTGCCGGTTAAAATCGTCTAATCGCTAAACCTCAAGATAGTATTTTAATTTATCGGTCAGACAGTTAGAACCGTCAGACCGAAATAGGGATAAATCAATAAGATTTAAACTCTAACCCACCAAAATTGACCGAGCCCTTGATATACAAAATTTTCCTATCGGCTTCGTCCACAGAAGGAAAAGCTCTTTTGTCTTCAATTCCAGAGAATACATTGCTAACGTCAGCTTGCACCTCCCAATGGGGCGGGATGATCAGTTTCAATCCACCAAAGGTGACTTCCACATCCAAAACGGCACTATCTTGAATTTCCGCTTTAGATAAATCAATATCAGCGCCACCAAATGCAGTAGTAATCTTGCCCCCTTTAAAATTTTTAGTAATCAATCTTCTTTGAACAGATGCGAACACTGCTTCTGCCCTGATATAATCACTTTCTACAGTTTTCGCATCTGAAACGCCCAAATTTTCATCAAAGCCTGTTTCAGCATCTACTTTTGAAAATCCGAACTTTGAAGTTCGGCTCAATATCAAATATAAGCCTATTAGGATAATTCCGCCCGGAAGCAACAAGTCATAATATTCAGTAGGAATAAGGTTCTCCCGTCTGATTAAGAAAAAACTACCGACTAGCAACATAATAATACCGAAACTATTTCTTAAACCATGACGAACAAGCGAATATATACCGACTCCAATTAAAATGAATGGCCAACTGAAAATCCAGCTGAATTCAATGATATCCATTCTATCTAACAATAATATACCACCAATAATCAAAAGGAGTACCCCAAATGACATATTGTTATTTCCCTTGTGCTTTTGTTTGTTTTCCATGACTGTTCAATTTTAAATGATGACATAAACTTACTATAGTTTATGAAAATATACTTTTGTCATTAGGTCAGGAAATGTAAAAACTAGGTGAGTGTCGGAAATGAGTCGGTGAAATATCTATAAAAAATGTCGGACATCCTCCATGCTCCCATATTTCATAAAGCAAAAAAATGTCCGACATAAGTAACTAGTTATCTTCTACCCTATCAGTAATGTCAAACATTAGGAACATCAAAATTCCTTTAGTAATAAAGACAATGTCTGACAATGCTGTCCTAAATAATTTAAAATTGAGATAAAAACCTAATCCTTCTGATATTTAATCCAGCTTTATCCATATTCAGGAAAAAGAACCCCCTGTTTGCCTTGATTTTGTAGTTTGGGTGGGTCC